>JANWKK010000182.1 GCA_025451425.1 Gemmatimonadaceae bacterium | reverse complement strand
CGCACCTGGATTGGATTGATTTCCAGACCGGGGCGACTGGCCCGACGCGCCGCGCGAGTGCGATGGGAATGTCGTCGACTCTGGCGATGACCGTTCCGCGTTGCGGGACGAGGGGGATAGCGCGGCTGAAGTCCCGCAGTTTCGTGGAAACGGGCCACGTGTACTCGACATAGGGAATCCCGCGCGCGGGCCAGAGCTCGACCGGCGGTTCGATGAGAATGTGGAAATACTCGCGCAACTGGTCACGGTGGCTGCGGAAGTCACCGAAGGCGGCGCCGGATTCGAGTAGCACGGTCCCGCCTTGGTGCAGGCGAGTCAGGATTAGATGCGCTGTCGAGGTGTCGATGTGCATCGCGGCAGGGACTATCAATTGTCGTGTCATTCCGAGAGCAGCGAGGAATCTGCACCTCGCTCCTGCTTCTCTCGCCGCCCAAAGTGCAGATCCTTCCCCGCTTTGCTCGTCGGGATGACAAGCTAAGTAACCCGCGAGCGACTCGCGCAAGCTGCAATGCTCGCCGAGGTCGAGAATCACGCACGAAGGTCGGCGCGCTTGCCGAAGATCGAACGGCGATGTCGCGAGCGCTGTGGCCGCAACGGCGTGAGCGAGGAATTCCCGCCGCGATACCATTTCAGAGCTTGCCCGCGATGAAGCGGTCCATCGCGCGCGCCGTATCGTAGAACTGCTGATCGGGCGCGTAGCGATACCGCGCCTCCATCTCGGCCACGAGCCAGCCGTCATAACCAACCTTGCTCAGCGCGGCACGGATGGCGGGCCAGTTATTGTCGCCGAGGAAGAGATTCGTGTAGACGCTCTGATCGCCGCAACGACCGCGGTGCCTGAGGACGTCCTTGACGTGAATGCGGGTGATGCGCGGTCCGTGAATCTCGACCCACTGCTCGGCGAAGCCGGTGTCGTGAATGTTGCCGACGTCGAGGTGCAGGCCGATGGCCGGACTGTGCACATCGTCGAGGAATTGAGCAAACTCTCGCGGGCTGATGAGAAAACGCTGCTCTGAGTTACAGTTCTCGCACCCGATCTTCACGCCTGCACGCGCCGCGCGTTCACCAAGCGGCTTGAGCGTCTCGACGCAGCGTTGGTACACCTCGTTGTAGGGAACTTCTTCCGTCACGAGGCCGGCGACGACGAGAATCGCGTCGGCGCCAAGCAGTGTCGCGGTCTGAATCTGCCGATCGACGATGGCGACGGCTCGAGCGCGAATCGTTGGATCGCGCGCCGAAAGGGGCGAAGCCCAGTGCAAGCCGGTCGAGACGTTCGAGACGACGAGGCCCGCCGATTCGACTTTGCGCCGGAGCTCGCGGACTTCAGCGTCCGTGGTCGTCATCTGAAACCACGGTTCGTCACCAAGCCAGAGCTCGATCCCATCGAAGCCCGCGGTCTTCACGAGCTCCAGACCTTTCTCGAATCCCCAGCCCTTCGGGATCATGTTGTCGCCGATGGCTTTCTTCATCGTCAGGCAGGTTGCAGGAGAGCCGCTGGTTGTGCATCGTAACGCTGGAACTGCGCGGGCAGACTGTCAAGCGAATGCGGATCGCCGGCTGAGGGAGGATCGCCTTTTCGGAGCGCTTCAAAGCTCTGGCTGTTGTTTGATCCTGCTTTTCCGGCCGTTTCCGGCCGTTTCGGTGTTGAGACCATTGTAAGCTCGAATGCCATCGAACTATCCATGCGCACAGGAATAGCAGATCCTTCGCTTCGCTCAGGATGACAATAGCACCTAACGCCACCGGAGAACCACAATGGGTAAATCGATCTTGGCGATCCTCGCGGGCGCACTGTTCGCGATCATTCTGACGACGCTGGTTGACGTCACGATGCTCTTCTCCGGTGTGTACCCAAAGAGGGGCCTCACTGACGCGACGGCTTTGTTAGCAACCACATACCGCGCCGGCTTTGGCGTTGCCGGCGCCTGGGTGACGGCGCGGTTGGCACCTAACAAGCCGATGACGCACGCGATCATCGGCGGCGTGCTCGGCGCGGTCATCGGCGTGATCGGAGTGGTCGTGAGATGGAACTCCGATCTCGGACCGCGCTGGTATTCGATCGCGCTCGCCATTCTCGCCATTCCACAAGCCTGGCTGGGCGCCAAGCTCTACGCGTCGCGGTTGACGCAACGACAACAACAACCGCAGCAGGCCTGAGCGTCAGTCTTCGACTATGAGCCGGATGCCGCCGCCCTGGCGTTCGATCCAATGCGCGAGTCGAAACGCGTCATCGACCGTCATGCGAATGCAACCGTGCGACGCTGCTTCTCCAATCGAGTCGAGATCGTTCGTCCCGTGAATGAAGTAGTCAGGCGCCTGGAAGTAGATCTTCACGCCTTGCATCGGATTCGCGGGACTGCCCGGCGGCTGATACGTCTCATTGCGCGCCCACGCAACGTCGGGTGGCCTCCAGCTCGGATTCCAAACGATCTTGCCCGTTCTAAAGGATCCCGTGGGCGTCGGATGCTTGGGCGTGCCGATGGCAATTGAGTCCGTTTTAACGACTTCGTCTTTGAGTATGACGTCGAGCTCGCGTTCGGAGAGGCTGACCTCGAGTCGCGTCGGCGGGCGCCCCGCAGCGTCCGGACGGAGCAGCGTATACCAGATGAGGACGGGGACGAGGGGCACAACGGTCAGGAGGGCCCCAATTCGCCAGCGACTCCTTCCTCGCCCATTGCTCCCGCGCATGTGCCGCTCCGCCCCAGTGCAAAAGTGTAAAGGGCAACTCACGTTCCCGATTCAGATGGTTCATCGCTCGCAGAGGTTGGCCTTGGGGAACACCGATGTCCGTTAGGCGGAAAGCCCAGCTGTTCCCAATAAAGAGCGAAAGGGCTTTCTAAAGCACACCATCGAGCACAAGCACGAAGCAGTCCCGAGGCTGTTTAACAAAGCCTCATTGCGTCGCGAGAGGAGCGATGAACGGTTGAGACGCGATCCGTGAGATCCGTTTCATCCGTTAAATCCGTACGCCTGCCGTTGCGCCGTTCTCTAGTGCCGAGACGCCCCGAGATCTCAATCGGGAAATGAACTCGCCAAAGAATGCTCAGTTACGCTCGGCGCCGAATGGGTTGCAGGCAGGCACGACGAAGCATCCTTCGATCGTGCTCGACGTCCGCCATCAATTCAGCTATAGGGCTCCCCGGCGGCCCCGTCAAGCTGAATATGAACGCCATGAACGTGAAGAACCCGGCGGGGATCACGGCGATCACCCCACCGAATACCGCACCGACGCGGCCCCATAAGACTGTCGGATTCGTCGCCATGCCGAATGGACGAATCCCGGCATCCTTCCGGCACGGCCGAAATAATTCCTCTCGACCATTGAAACCCTTTCTTCCTTTTGGCCGTCTAAAGGAGCATGGCACCCGACCGGCAACCCAGCCAGCGATCCGAGGTCCTCCAGGGTACCCTCGAGATGCTGACGCTGAAGCTCCTCACGGCCGAGCCCCTGCACGGCTGGGGACTTTCATTGAAGCTCCGGCAGATCTCCCACGACGTCTTCGACGTCAATCAGGGGTCGCTCTACCCCGCCCTCCAACGCATGCTGCGACGCGGCTGGATCCGCGCGGAGTGGCGCACGAGCGAGAACAATCGCCGTGCGCGGTATTACGCGATCACGCGCGAAGGACGGCGTCAGCTCGAGGCGGAGATCGAGGAGTGGGAGCGTTCGTCCGGCGCCGTGAACCGCGTGCTCCGCTTCGCTTTCCAAGGGGGATGACATGGCCTGGTATCACGAGCTGTTCTCGTCGTTAGGCGCGTTGGTCGGCCGGCGCCGGCAGGAACGCGAGATGGACGAGGAGGTGCGCTACCATATCGAGATGGAGACGCGCCGCAACGTCGAGACCGGACTCTCGGAGGCGGAAGCGCGACGCCGCGCGGTGCGCGATTTCGGCGGCGTCGAACGGCACAAGGATGACGTGCGCGATGAGCGCGGGACCAACTGGTTCTACGACGGATGGAGCGACGTACGCTTCGCCGCTCGGTCCCTCCGCCGGCGCGCGGGCTTTGCGACGATCGCGACGGTTACGCTCGCGTTAGGCATCGGCGCGACTACGACGCTGTTCGGCGTCGTCAAACAGGTGCTTCTGACGCCGCTGCCCTATGGCCATCCCGAGAGCGTCGCCGTCGTCTGGAGCGCCTGGAAGGGCTTCGACCAGACTTGGCTCTCGTACGACGAATGGGAAGGATGGAAGGCGCGCATTCCGGCGTTCCACGACATCGCCATCTACTACGACGGCTCGTCGACGTTCGACGGAGACAGTCCAGAGCGCATTCGCACAGCGAATGTGCAGATGAATGTCTTCCCGATTCTTGGCGTGCGTCCGATTTACGGCCGCAATTTTACGGCTGAGGAAGATCGACCGAATGGGCCGAGCGTCGTGATCCTCGGCAATTCGCTCTGGCAGCGACGCTTCGGTGGCGATCCATCGGTCATTGGACGAAAGGTCCAGATCTCTGGGCAGACGTATACCATCGTCGGCGTCATGCCTAACGGTTTCCGACTCCCGATCGACTTCGGCGCGAGCGGACCGAGCGAAGCATGGTTTCCGCTCGCGACCGACGCGGCGGCACAGGGAGCGGTGCCCGGACCCGAATTCCCGAAGGGTGGATCGAGCCACGGCTTCTACGCGGTCGCGCGACTTGCGCCGGGCGCAACGGCCGCGGCGGCGAACGGACAGCTGCGAAGCGTCGTCGCCGAGCTCGAGAAGTTCGGCTACATGGCGAACGTCGGTTTTCACGCGTTCGCCGTACCCGTGGAAGAGCAGATTACGGGACGCGTACGGCCGGTGCTGCTCGTTGTCTTCGGCGCGGTTGGATTCGTCCTGCTCATTGCCTGCGCGAACGTTGCTGGTCTCCTTCTGGTGCGTGGCGAGTCGCGAAAGCGAGAATTAGCCGTGCGCGTCGCACTCGGCGCCGGATCGCAACGGCTAACGCGGTTGCTGTTGGCCGAGAGTGGCGTGCTCGCGGCAATGGGCGCGACGCTGGGCATTGGGCTTGCCACGTTCGGCGTTCGTCTCATTCGCGCTAGCGCCCCCGCGACTCTGCCGCGCGTCGCCGAGACGACGCTCGATTGGGGCGTGCTGGCGTTCGCGCTCGTGGTGGCGATACTCGCCGCACTGCTGGCGGGTATTCTCCCGGCGCTTCAGGCGACACATCTCGCCCCCGCGGGTGAGCTCAAAGAGGGCGGTCGCGGCGCGACGACCAGTCGCGCGCGCCTCCGCTGGCGACACTCGCTCGTTGCGACGGAGGTCGCGCTGGCCGTGGTGCTCGTCGTCGCCGCGGGATTGATGATCCGCAGCGTGCGCAATCTACTCGCCATCGACGCCGGATTCCGACCTGATGGCGTGCTGACGATGCGCATCTCGACGCCGTCGACGTTCTATCCTGACTCCATACGTGTCGCCGCATTTTGGGACGAGCTGCAGCGGCGCGTCGCAGCAGTGCCCGGCGTTAGGCGCGTCGGCGCGGTGCGCTTGCTGCCACTGGCGACGGAGATGGGTGATTGGGGACTGGTGGTCGAAGGCTACACGCCGCCGCCGAACCCGGGGACGCCTGGCGACTGGCAGAGCGTGACGCCCGGCTACTTCGAGGCAATGGGACTCACTCTGCGCGAGGGGCGCGTGTTCGACGCGCGCGACGACATGGCGGGGCCGCTGGCGATGATCGTCAATCGCACATTCACGCAACAGTATCTCGCGGGCCGACACGCACTCGGCACGCGCGTGCGAATCGGCGGCGCCGACACGACGAAGCGGTACACGATCGTCGGCGTCGTCGACGACGTGCACCACAACACGCTTGTCGGTAAAGTGAAGCCCGAGTTCTACGCGACGCTCGCACAGTTCGCCGTCGCGCCGGGGAGCACACGACGGAGCATGAGCCTCGTCGTGCGGACGGATGGCGATCCAGCGACGCTCGTCGCACCAGTTCGAGGGATCGTGCAGCAGCTCGACCCGCGGCTCCCGATCTCTGAAGTTCGAACGATGCGCAACATCGTGAATGCAGCGATCGGCGGTCCGCGCTTCGCGATGGGCGCGCTCGGCTTATTCGGTGTGTTGGCGCTCGCGTTGTCGGCGATCGGGATCTTCGGGATCGTATCGCAGGTCGTTGCGTCGCGCGAGCACGAGTTCGGCATTCGCGCTGCGTTAGGCGCGACGCCGCGTGAGCTGATCGTCTTGAGCTTGCGCACCGGCATTCGTCAGGCGCTCGCCGGGCTCG
>JANWKK010000181.1 GCA_025451425.1 Gemmatimonadaceae bacterium | reverse complement strand
TTCGTCACAACTCACAGCGAGCTAAGCATTACGATCTCGGCGGTTCAGTTGCAGTGACTCGGGCCGCCGGCCGCAAGACCGTTGTTATAGGCGTCTAGCGTGGCAGACCAGCCTATCGGATCGGAGCCGACTCCGGTCTTGAAGTAGTTGGTCGCGGCATCGTACGCCGATTGGACCGCGGGAGGAACGCCGGCTCCGCTGGCGATGTTTAGTGTGACGGCGATCCACTGGTGCGCCAGGATGAGATACGCATCTCCTCCCTTCGGCGGGGCGTTCAACTCGTACAACCAGGTCTTTCCGCTGCTGAAGAACGTGGCGGACGGCGAGAACGGCGAGGGCCAAACGCTCGTGTGATTCTTCCAGAAGCCGAGCGTGAGCGTGCACCCGCCGGACGTATGCACCGGCACCTCGCTATTCGAGTAGTCGATCACCGAGCCGTGGAAGAAGTTCATGAGCACGGAGACCGTCGGCCCTGGGGCTTGCGTGTCTATGCCGCACGGGTCGTTGCACGGCGGCTGATCGTTTACTTCCTGTGTTATCCAGACGGTGGACAACGCGACGTTCGCGGGGCCACTCGTCTGAGTCACCGTCGCCTGGGTCGGCGCGTCACGGAGAGTGCCGTCGGGCTGCGTCAGGGCGGCAGTAGTCGCGGACAAGACCACCACATCCTTGCATTCGTCGTTGACGAGCGAGAAAGAGCTACCGAATGGCAGGCTCACTGTAGAAACCGGCGTGCCATCTGGGCCTGCGGTCGTCGCGACGGTGTAGGTGTACGTGCCGGCGGGGCCCGACGCGCAGACGGTCAGATGCGACGCCTGTGCCGGCACGACGTTGAACGCCGGCCCGGTTGCCGCCCGCTTCGGGGCCGCGGTGGGTACTGCGGTTGGACTCTCGCTGCACGCGCCGACCAGCACGGCGACTGCAAAGAGGCCGGCAAGCGGCGAGAACGGTTTAGCGCGCATGCGGTTGGCTCCCATGAGGTGATGAAGATCACAGATCGGATGTGACGCGCGTCGGAGCAAGCGCGGTGCCAGAGCAAATGCACCGCGTAACCAGTCAGGCGAGGTAGTTTCGCGATGAAGCACGCAAAAAGTGTTGCTCGCCCAACACGGATCGCGCAAACGCGTTGTTACAACTCTGCACCGTTTCCGCGCTTGACACCTAACATGTGTAACAAAACGTCACTCGTACGCGCGATATTAATGACCGATGCGGCGTCGATGGGTGCCGGACCAATGCCGCGAACGGCGCTGTAAAACCGCTCGACGAGCGCGCGGAGACCGGGGTAGGCGCGCTCATTGCGCACCGCGCGTGCGGCGAGGTTTGCGCTGGCCGCTGTCAGCGTCGCTCCCGCAAGGGCAAATGGGTGCATGATCTTGGCTCTTCGGGAAACCAGACCGCGCTCGATCACGGCGAAGTCATGAAAGAGATCGATATGTGCGGTACCCCGCGCGCCCGTCAGCCGGACGCTGTTGGTGGTCGGGCGCCCGCGCATCGAGATGAGAATTCCAATCGTCGTGCCGCGGTGCTCGCCAGAGATCCGCCACTCGCCGGGCGCAGTTACCCGAACCATCCACGGCCCGCCAGCCAAATCGCCACCGAGGAATTGGTGGAGGAGCGAAAGAGGATGTGGCAAAATGTCGGCGGCCACGCTCTCCGCGGCACGCCCACCGGTCGGACCGGCACCAGTCGAGCAGGTCACAAGGTCGAAGTGCAACAGTGGCGCGATTGATCCGAGGGTACGCGCGACGCGCTGCACGCCCCGCTGAAATGGGAATTGATGCACGGGAACGATCAATCGCCCGCGGGCAGCGGCGACATCGAAGAGGTCCGCCGTTTCATCCGCGGTCGGCGCCATCGGCTTCTCGACCAAAACGTGCGCGCCTAGCTCGAGAACTTGGCGAGACAGCGCCACATGCGTCGGCAGCGGCGTGCATATGTGCGCCACATCGAACGGCCGCTCGGAAAACGCGCGCCCGATATCGGTCTCGACGACGGCGGAGGAGCGGACCGCGCGAGCGGCTGTAAGCTCTCGCGCCCGTGGCAGGTCGTCGTCGACGACTGCGACTACCGATCCGCCCGCTGCGCGCGCTGCCGCGGCGTGCCAGCGACCCATCAAACCCGCTCCAACGATGGCGACTCGCATGACGGTCTCGTCGGGAAAACGGCATCGCCGGGTGAGCCTGGCTGAACGGCGGCTAGAGCTCACGCCGTGCGAATCGAGGCATTCTAGGGGCTTGTATAACCCCGCGATAGGCTTCGTGCCGAAGGCCTGTCGTCGGTGCGTGCACGGTCGCAGGAATATGTGTTGCGCGGCCACAACAACAAAGCGCTGCGACCACAAGTGCGCGCGGTTAACTGATTAGATCGTAATGACTTCCAACCAGGAGCGCTCGGTATGCTGGTTGCCTCCAATGATGCCGAACGCGCCCGCTTTACGTCATCGTTGGAGATCCCGCCGTGACAGACTGGTTCAAACAAAAGGTCCTCGTAACGGGGGGCTGCTCGTTCATCGGCTCCCACCTCACGGAGGCGCTTGTCCGCCGGGGAGCCATTGTCCGTGTCGCCGACGATTTGTCGAGCGGAAAGCGGGAGAACATTGAATTTCTCCTCGAGACCGGTCAGGTGGAATTCGCCGACATCGATCTGCTCGAACCGGGCGCCGCCGAACGAGCCGTCGAGGGAATGGATCAGGTCTTTCACCTCGCGGCAAACCACGGCGGCCGCGGCTACGTCGACCTTCACCAGGCCGCGTGCGCCACGAATTTCGCGCTCGATGGACTCATGATCCGCGCGGCGCACCGCGCTGGCGTCCAGCAGTTCACCTTCGCCTCATCCGGAGCCGTTTACCCGACCACGCTCCAGGAAAACCCAGCGGAAATTCTATATCTGCGCGAAGACATGGTTGGGCCACCGTACGGAGCGGACGGCCTATACGGTTGGGCGAAGTTGATGGCTGAGCTCACGCTGCAAGCCTACCATCGCGACTATGGCTTCAACTGCGCATCACTGCGCTACTTCGCCCCGTTCGGCGAGCGGTGCCCGGAGAACCACGCCGAGGTCGCGATGATATCTCGCGCGTTCGTGCGGCGGGATCCGTTCGTCGTGTGGGGCACAGGCGAACAGATTCGCAACTGGACGTACGTGGGCGACATCGTTGACGGAACGATCCTCGCGGCCGAGCGCATTCACGACGGCACCGCCATCAATCTGGGCACGATGGAGCGCACGACTGTGATCGACGCGGCACGCGAGATTCTTCGCCGCACCGGTGTGATGGCGAGGACTCAGACGGACCCGACGAAGCCTACCGGCCCATATAACCGCGTGGCCGACAACGCCCTGGGCCGCAAGCTCCTCGACTGGGCGCCGCGCGTCAGCTTCAGCGAAGGGTTGGACCGGACGATCAAATGGTACTTCGAGACCAAGAACGCGGACGTCATCGGCCGCAATCTCGAGCGAATGCTGACCGAGCGCTAACCAAGGCTCGGCGGACGTCGAACTACGGAATCTCCGCCGGCACTGGACGTTCAGGCGGAAGCGCGGCGCGCGGGGGAACGGGTCCCCCGTCGCTCCGCGGCGCCGGACGCAGACCCGCCGCCGCGAGGGCGCGCGGTAGTTGCACGGGCTGAAACACGATGCTCGGCCACATGAACACCTCGTTCGTGCAGTAGCACGCCTTCGCCTTGATTTGGGCGCGCAGCGCCTTCGCCTCGGCGGAGTCCCAGATCTCGAAGAAGCGCTTCTGACGCAAGTTGCCGAGCGGCGCGTGCGTTTCGCAGACCGAGACATCGCCGTTGGCGTGGATCACGCCCGACAGGACGCCCGCCTTACAGGGCACGTATTGCTCGGCGCGCTCCATCGTCTTCACCTTGACGTGTTGCAGCATCGGTTCGACCACGGCGCCGAACCGGTGGTCCTCCCGGTCCTTCCAGACTTCGCGGATGTGGGCGTAGAGGCGCTTGTACTGCTCGAGCGCCGGTCCCGTGAGCGATGGATTCTTTCGATCCCCGCGGATCACGGCGAGGTTGTGGTGCTCGACGCGCGGATAGTTGTCATGCATGTGCTCCGTCAGCCGCCACACTTCGCCAATGTTCTCGCTCATTGCCACGGTGTTCACGTGAATTCGCAGCCGCGGATCCTCGTCCTGCAGCTTGGCGAGCATGGCATACGTCTCCATGGCCTTCTCGAACGACTTGGGGTTGCCCCGAAACCGATTGTGGTACTCGGGCATCCCGTCGAGCGAGATCTCGCAGACGAATCGGTCGAGCGCCTTGTGCTGTAGGACCTTACGCAGCGACTTCTCACATTTCGCCGTGAAGTAGCCGTTCGTCGGGACGTAAATCTGCTTGACGCCGTTCTTCGTGATGAACAATCCGCAGATCTCGCCGAAGTCGGCCCGAATGAATGGCTCGCCGCCGGACAAGTTGAGCGTGTCGAACTGCCCAAGATCGGAGGTCAGCTGCTCGAAGTCCGCGAACGATAGGTCGTTCCGTTGGTTGAGCTCCTTCCAGTAGAAACAATGCTCGCACGTCAGATTACAGATGGAGTTGATGAAGACGATGAGAAACGGCGGCGTTTCGCCGTCGCGATGTTGGCGAGCGCGCAGGGAAAGGCGGCCGTGCCGCTGCATTCTCGATGCGATGGACACCTTCGACCTCGAATGTGGAGGCGGAGCATTGGGTCGGGAGCGTCAGCGCCAGCGGGTATCGCTGTCGCCGGACCCGGCGAGGTAACCAACGCACTCGCCGGCCGACCAGGAGAGGACAAGCAGAAAAAGATAACCAAAGGACGACACCACACGCCATTTTGCTCGACTTCGCCTCACCCCTGCGGCGAGGATACGCCCGAGTAAAAAGGCAGGCAGCAACAAACACGACAGAGCGCGTCCCCACCGGGTGAGCCGTCGAGCCCGCTCGAGCCGGCGCCCAGCATAGCCGCGCCCTAGGTAAAAGACGGAGACGACGGCCTCGCGCAACCGATACCGCTTATTGTGGTAAACGATCGCCAACGGTGCCAGATGCATTTCGTGCCGATCGTGACGCATGTGCTCGAATAGTGGACCCTCGATGACGCCGTCCGGCATCGTCGTTTCCAACTTGACGAAGACTGACTTGGCGAACGACATGTTGAG
>JANWKK010000180.1 GCA_025451425.1 Gemmatimonadaceae bacterium | reverse complement strand
CTCGTCCGCTATATCTCGCCCGCCAGCCGCCACGTTGAGGCAATCGGCTTCTGGAGCGCGGCTGTGCTCATCTCCTTCGGCTTCGGCCTGCTGCATGGCTTCAACCCCGGCGAGTCGCCCATCGGCCTGCTTTGCGCAGGTGGTGCGGGCCTGATGTTCGCCTTCAGCCTCTGGCGCACCGGCTCGCTGTGGTGGGCCATCGGTCTGCACGCTGCGTGGGACTGGGCGCAGTCCTTCCTCTTCGGCGTCGCGGATAGCGGCGGCATCAGCACACACCGCCTGCTTTCCACTCACCCCGTCGGTCCCGCCTGGCTGAGCGGCGGCGCTACGGGCCCCGAAGGCAGCATCTTCGTTCTTCTCGTGATGCTTTGCATCGTGCTCATCGCCGCCGTCACGCTTCCGCGCACCCGGACCTCCTTCCTGGCCCACTCGATGGACGAGGAACCGCATCTCATGCCAGAGGTAAACTCAGCTGAAGGATGAGCTTGACGAACGATGCGAGTGGAACGCCGTTTGAGCGGGAGCACAGCGACCGGCTCACTGCACTGAGGCCGGAATCGGACGCAGAGCCGCGTCTGCTCACTCGCGAGGACGTCGATCGTCGTCGCGTAGACGCTCCCAGGTCCGGCAGAGGCAAAAGAGTTCTTCGCAGACTCTTCCTTGCATTCATCATCCTCTTCATCATCGTGGCCGGACTCGTCGCCGCCGGGGCGATCTGGTCGCGACACGTGATGCGAGCCGTGCTGCCTACCGTAGACGGCACACTCCCGGTCGACGGTCTGCACGCACCGGTCACCGTCGCGCGCAACGCGCAGGGCGTTCCATCCATTCACGCCTCCAGCATGGAAGATCTGCTCTTCGCGCAGGGTTACGTCACGGCGCAGGATCGCCTGTGGCAGATGGACACGCTGCGCCGTCACGCCGCCGGAGAGCTCGCCGAGATTCTCGGCCCGGGCCTCGTCCTGCACGACGAGATGCAGCGTTATCTGCAGCTCCGCGCCGCAGCTGACCGCGGAGCTGCATCGCTTTCGCCGGATCAACGACGCGAGCTCGAGGCGTACGCACGCGGCGTCAATGCCTTCATCGACAGCCACCGCAACCGGCTGCCGCTGGAGTTTCATCTTCTGCACTACACGCCGCGCCCGTGGACACCGCGCGATTCGCTGCTTGTCTCGCTGGTGATGTGGCAGGATTTATCGACCAGCTTCCCGCACAAGCTGGATCGCGATGCGCTGGCGCGGCATCTTCCACAGCCGCTGCTCGCCGATCTTTATCCTGTTGGCTCCTGGCGCGATCATCCGCCGATGCAGCCACGAACCGACCTCACCGCGCCGCACGAGATCGAAGAGATCCCTCTCGACAAGACGCAGTCGCGACTCGAACTTCCTTCGAGCTCCGCAAAACCCGAGGACCTTCTCGCCCTCACGGCTGCAACCTCGGCGTGCAACGACTGCCGCGCCGGCTCGAATAACTGGGCTGTCTCGGGCGCGCACTCGGCGTCAGGAAAACCGCTCGTCTCGAACGACATGCACCTCGGCCTTCGCGTCCCGGACATCTGGTACGAGGCTGCACTGCATCTCTCGGCGAATCCCGGCGGAGCACCGCCACTCGACGTCGTTGGATTCACGCTGCCCGGTCTTCCATGGGTCATCGTCGGACGCAACGCGCACGTCGCCTGGAGCTTCACAAACCTTGGCGGTGACGCTCAGGATGTGCGCGTCGAACACACTCGCGGCTCTGGCTCGAGCCTCCAGTACGAGCAGCCCGATGGCACATGGTCACCGATGCAGCATCACACCGAGCACATCATAGTGCGTGGTGGCCATGACGTCTCGCTCGATGTCCTCACCTTCGCGCACGTCGCGGGCACGGCGATGATGGAGACTCCCGTCATCACGCCCATGATTCCATCCGAGCACCGCACAATTTCGCTTCAGTGGACGATCTATGATCCGGCCTGCGTTGATGATTCATTCTTTGCAGCCGACAGTGTCACCGATGGCGCTTCGCTGGTCGCCAGCTTTGCAAACTTCGGTGGCCCTTCGCTCAACCTCATCTACGGCGACGATCAGGGCCACATCGGATATCACGCCATCGGCCGCATCCCGATTCGCGGACCCGCTCTGCAACACCCCCGGGTCAAGCCGAACTTCGTGCTGCCTGCACCCGAGCCGGAATCCGAAGAGGAGGAAGGCGAGGACGCGATTCCATCGTCGCCTGCAGCCACCGACACCGCGCCGCACAAGCAGCCGTTGCCGCCGCCGAAGACGGACAACTCGCAGCCGCAGATCGCTCCGGCACAGACCGGCAGCTACACTATCGGCTCGCCTATCTCGCCGACGCCTGTCGATGCTCTCGATGAGTCGCAGATCTGGTCCGGCTACGTGCCTTACAACGAACTGCCGGCGATTCAAGATCCGGCGTCCGGCGTCCTCGGCACCGCAAACGCGCGCATCACGACGGACGACTATCCGTACGCGCTCAGCGACGACTGGATCGATCCGTATCGTGTTGAGCGCATCTATCGGTTACTCGAATCACACTCCACGTGGACGCCTCAGCAGATGCTCGGGGTGGAACTCGATCAGCACTCAGAGTTCGATCTCGTGCTTGCACACAAGCTCGCCTACGCCATCGATCACTCCTCCACCACAGCGCGCGGCAGTGACTCAGCCCGACTGCGCCAGGCCGCCGACCTGCTGCGCACCTGGCCCGGAGAGATGAGCGCAAACTCGCCCGCCGCAGCGATCGTCGCCGCCGCACACGATCATCTGTGGCCAGCGCTGCTCGCGCCGCAGATTCTCGCGCACGACGGCGGATCACGCGCAGACTCAATTCGCTTCGCTCGCCTCTACACCTGGGGTGAGAGCAACTCCGCGCTCGAGGGCCTCCTCAATCACATGCCGAAGCGTTGGCTGCCGCGCGGAGTCGCGAACTGGAACGACCTGCTGACCTCCGTCGTCGAGCAAGGCCTCCACGAGGCGCACGCCCCGCGAGATCTCTCGAATTGGCAGTACGGCTCCATCCATCACATCGAGATCGAGCATCCCCTCTTTGGCGGGCATCCGTTTCTCAACTGGCTGCTTGGGACGGCGACAGGAAGCGGTGCACAGCCGGCCGGCGGCGGCCCAACCACAATCGACGCGATCGAGACCAGCTTCGGGCCGAGCGAGCGCTTCACAGCTGATCTCTCCGACGCCTCCGCAACCATTGCCAACATCGCAACCGGCGAATCCGGCAACCTGAGTTCGCTCTGGTATCTCGATCAGTTCCAACCCTGGCTGCGCGGAACCACGTTCTTACTCCCGCTCGAGAACAACCGCGCGGAGCATTCGCTCACCCTGGTTCCAGCGCACGAATAGAACGCTCCTGCTTCTTGCGCTCAGCTAAGCTGACAGCATGCGTCGTTCCCCGGAGGGCTTTGCGCGAGCATGGCCTGCGATCCTGCTTCCGCTGCTCGCGCTTGTCGCCGTCGCTCCGCTCATCGCGCACGGCTGTTCCTGCGGACACGACTTTGAGTTCCACATCGAGAGCTGGCTCGACGCCGCAGCGCAGATGGGTCACGGCACGCTCGATCCCGCGTGGACCGTCACGGCAGCATGGAACGCAGGTGAGCCGCGCTTCCTCTTCTACCCGCCGCTCTCGTGGATCTTCGGCGCGCTGCTCGCGCTCACCATGCCGCTCTCCGCCGCGCCCATCGTCTTCACTGCGGTCGCGCTGCTGGGTGCGGGATTCGCGATGTACCTGCTAGCGCGCGACTATGTCTCTACCGCCGTTGCGCTTCTTGCAGCTGCTATCTACATCGCCAGTCCTTACATGCTCTTCACTGCGTTCGAGCGAACCGCGTACGGCGAGCTACTCGCCGCCGTGTGGATTCCACTGTTGCTTCGCGCAGCACTGCGCGAAAGGCCAGGCATCGCGGGCATCGCTGTGCCGACTGCGTTGCTCTGGCTCACCAACGCGCCTGCAGCGGTCATCGGCATCTATACGTTGCTGCTGATCGCCGTTGTGCGCATTGCCTTCGCACTATACGGGCGATCGAGAACAGTCGTGAATATGCTGCTGTTTCGCTTTGGCACCGGCGGTGCACTGGGGCTCGCCCTTGCCGCGTTTTACCTCGTGCCCGCAGCGTACGAGCGCCGCTACGTGCAGGTCGCCATGGCCGTCATCCCCAACATGCGCATCGAGGACAACTTCCTCTTCGGCCACACCGGCGACGTTCCCCACGACCAGGTCCTCCACACCGCAAGCCTCATCGCCGTCAGCATGCTCTTCTCCGCCGTCGTTGCACTCGCGGCCGCATTTGCATTGCGTCAGAAGCGCTTCGGTACCAACACAGACGACCCAACAACGCCGCTCCCGGTACTCGCCACTCTCACCCTCTGCATCGCCTTTCTGCTCACGCCGATCACGCTTCCGCTCTGGCATCATCTGCCGGAGCTTGCCTTCCTGCAGTTCCCGTGGCGGCTGCTTTGCGTGCTCGGAGCTACACTCGCACTCACCATCGCACTCGCTCTGCGCTCGATTCCCACCACCAGGGTTTCGCTCGCATCGACCGCCATCGTCGCGCTCGTCTTCGTCGGCAGCATGACCGCATGGAAGATCTCTGCCTTTCGCCAGCCGTGCGAGGCGCTGGATGTTCCCTCCGTACGCGCACAACTCTTTGCCTCGCACCACGGTGTTGAGCCCACCGATGAGTACACGCCCACCAACGCTGACAACGACGTCCTTCGCTGGGATGATCCCGGCTATTGGCTATCGACCACCGCAGTAGCCTTCGCACCCGGCACCGTGCCCAACCCCGCCGCCACCATCCTCAACTACGACGTCCCGCCGCCCGTTGCACAAACCCTGAGCGGCGTCGCCCCGCGTCATCTCACGCTCAATCTTTCGCAGCCCGAAATACTCGTCCTCAATTTGCGCGACTTCCCTGCGTGGCGGGTCTTCCGCAACGGTGCGCTCGTGACACAACATCTTCAGCGCGACGACGGGCTGCTCGCGATCGCGCTGCCCTCCGGCGCGTCCGTGATCGATGTTCGCTGGCATCGCACCTGGGACCAAATCCTCGGCAACGTGCTCAGTCTTCTCGCGCTCTTCGTGCTTGGAGTGCTCCTGCTGCGCTCGCGTACAATCAAGCCTGACGCATGACCCCCGATGTGCTTTCGCTGTTGAAAACTGGCGCCGCGCTCGCTGACGACGCTCTCGAGCGTCTGCTGCCGGCCCCGACTATTGAACCTCATTCCATTCACCGCGCCATGCGGCACTCCACCTTTGCGGGCGGCAAACGCCTGCGTCCGATCCTCTGCATGGAGGCCGCACGCTGCGTCGCGCATGACCTTCCGCCGGCCGCACCCAACCTCGGTGCCGCTATTGAGATGGTGCACACCTACTCGCTCATCCACGACGATCTGCCCGCGCTGGACAACGACGATCTTCGCCGCGGCAAGCCCACCTGCCACGTCGCCTTCGGCGAAGCCATCGCAATCCTCGCCGGCGACGCGTTGCAGACTCTCGCCTTTCAAACGATCGCACAGCTCGCCGCCTCACCCGCTACGGTCGTCGACATTGTGCGCGAGTTCTCCTTTGCCATCGGCACTGGTGTCGGCGGCGCGCTGCCACCCGGCATGATCGGCGGACAGGTGATGGACATTGAAAGCGAAGGCCACAAGCCCACCGCTGAACTCGTCGAGCGCATTCACCGCGCGAAAACCGGCGCGCTGATCACCACCTCCATCGTCTGCGGCGGTCTGGTCGGGCTCGACCACTGCTTCTCGAGCAAGGAAGGCTCCGCGCGCCTCGCCTGCACCGCCCAGGACACCATTACGCGGCTGCGCACCTTCGGCGAAAAGGCCGGCCTAGCTTTCCAGATCATCGATGATGTGCTCGACGTTACGCAGACCTCTGAACAACTCGGCAAGACCGCAGGCAAGGACACCGCCACCGACAAAGCCACCTGGCCAGCTGTCTTCGGCCTGGAGCGCTCGCGCAAGGATGCCAGCGAACTCATCCAGGACGCCTTCGCTGCGCTCGAGCCCTTCGGCTCCGCCGCCGATCCGCTCAAGTCCCTGGCTCTCTATCTCGTCGAGCGCACACACTAAGGACACCTCATGCGCTTTCGCCCACGCCACTACGTCCTCATCGTCATCATCCTCGCGCTGGGCGTCTACAATTTCGTGCGCATGCACCGCGCGTCGCAGCGCGTCATCGCGCCGACCAATCGCTCGGTCAGCGTCGGCCCCGTCTCGCAATCGCCGGCATGGCAGGCCTTCGACAAGGCCGCCTCACTCCGCGACGCCGGCGACGATCAGTTTCAGCCTGCCCTGCAGCAGTTCAAGCAGCAGGCGGCCTCCGCCTCCGCGCAGGAGAAGCCCGACCTCAACGGCTGCCAGACGTGGCTGCTCTTCTATCGGAAGAACTTTCACGCAGACTCACAGGACGCATGGCGGCAGCGCAGCACGCAGCACCTCAACAACTGCGTCGGCCAGCATCGCGACCTGAGCAGGTAAGCCTTTTCACCAATGACAGACGCCGATCTCGTCAACGCGCTCCGCGACTGCTATGACACGCTGCAGCAGCGCAACATCGTCGATCTCGGCCTCGTGCAATCCGCCGCGCTCATGCAGGACACCGAAGCTCCCGGCGCATTCGTGCGCGGCGTGCCACTGCGCTACATCGCGCACATCACACTCCGCGCGCCAGGCTCCGACGACACGCGCAACACACAGCTCCGCGCGCAGATCGAGAACCGTCTCGCCGGTCTGCCCGAGATCTCGCGCACCGAAATCGAAATGCTTCCTGCGCTCTTCCCCATTCTCGGCGGCCGGCCCTGACCATGCCCCCTCGCAAGCCGTCCGTTCATCCCTTCGACGTCACACACCGCACTGAGACCTCAGGCCTTCTTCCCGGAACCATCATCGCGCGTGGCACAACCGTCGACCCAGCCGACCTCACCGCCTACTACGGCATCGCGCCCAGCATTCTGAGCGCTCTGCTGGATCTCTGGCTGCGTGAGCTCCATCCGCTTGCACCAATCGAGCGCACCATCTTTCTCGACGTCGGTGCCGGCAAAGGCCGCGCGATGCTTGTCGCCTCCGAGTATCCCTTCCTTCGCGTCGAAGGCGTCGAACTGAATCAGAAGCTCGCAGACATCGCGCGCAGAAACTTCTGCGTCTGGGAGAGCACGCAGCAATCCACGATGCTTGCTCCGCTCGCACTCCATCAAGACGACGCGACGCGCATGCCTCTGCCGCAGGAGCCACTGCTCGCGCACCTCTTTCATCCCTTTGAAGATCGCCTGCTGCGTCGCTTCCTTCGCCACGTCGAGAAGGACCTCTCCGCCCATCCGCGCCCCTTCGATCTCTTCTACGTAAACGCCGAGCACGACTCGCTGCTCGATCAGCATCCCGCGTTCGATCGCATCTGGCTCGGCCACGTGCCAATGTCGCCGGAAGATCACGTCGCCGACCTCGCCGCCATCGCCGAACAGAAAGAATATGGCTCAACCGGCGATGAACTCTGCGCAATCTACCGCTTCAGAAAAGTTGGAACCAAACCGCCCCGCCGTACGTATAGGTAAGAATCCCCTTATAAATCAGCAGGATAAATGGCCGATAATCGGCTCCCTGTGCG
>JANWKK010000179.1 GCA_025451425.1 Gemmatimonadaceae bacterium | reverse complement strand
TTGTGTGTGATCACGGAGCGATCCGTAGCATCCGGCGTTTGTCCGTTGCATCCGTACCACCCTTCGTCATTGTGGCTACCTCGGTGTGCCAGTCCGGCCACAAGGAGACTCCTGCTATCAAGATTTCGATTACGCGCCACTAGATCCGCCTCCTCTAGGCCTTCCGCCCTTATTCGACGAAGCGCGTCTTCGTCGAATCCAGTCGGTCGAGGTACTTCTTGATATCGTCGCGGACCGCCTGGATTCTCGTTATGCTGTGCGGATTGAACGCGGGATCGTACGGGCTTCGCGTCGGCCCGCCGGCCACTTCGAGCACTGCCTCGAAGTTGTACGCGTGCGCCTTTCCGGTCTTTGGATCCGTCCACGACCCATGCCACGCGAGCTCGCGGTTCTTCGGCCAAATGCCGTACGGAAGGGCGAACGTGCGTATCCGATAGCCCGCCACGGCGGAGTCGATCCCCATCACGTTGCGCGCGATTTGCTCTTGAACGACACCATCCGAGTACTTGTTCAGCATTGCGTGCCAGAGCGTGTGGGCGCACAGCTCGAAGCCGTTGTCGGCGAGCCATTTCACCTTCTGGAAGCGCCACTGGCGATGTTGGCCGCGCCACTTCGGACCGTCGCCGAAGAAGTTGTGTCCGGCCGAACCGCCATTCAGCATGCAGAATGTTGCGCGGTTCTTCCAATCGGGATGCGACTTCTGAAAGTCGAGCCAGATGCCCATGCCGCTCGTCGGATCGATGTCGAGCTTACCGTTGTTCTCGATGTAGCTGAACTGCTCTGCGGACGCGTCATCGAAGACGAAGATCACCGGTGACATTCCCGCGGGAACGTCGCGGAAGTCCTTGTCTAGCATTTGTGAAACTGTGATCGGGCGGTAGCCGCGCGCGTACACATCCTCGAGGTCCTTTCGGAAGCTCTCGGGCGTCCGCGTATACTCCTGGTTCGTGGGTCCCTTGATTACGTGGTACTCGAGTATCGGTATCCGCCCGAGATGGTTGGCGGGTAAACGCGAGACGTCAGGATGTGAAATGTCGCCGGCCGAGGACGTCTCCTTGACGCTTCCTGGTGACGTCGCGGATTGAGTTGCAGGCTCCGGTGCACCGGACGCCGGTTGCGCCGAGGCATCGGTCCTGCTCGTAGCGCTAGCGTCGTTGCCGGCACCCCCGCACGCGGTGGTGGCGGCGAAGGCGAGGGCTATGGTCAGCGAAGCGTTGATCGTGCGATATGTCATAGCGTGCGATATCCTGCGGCTCACAACGTGATGAAACGGAACCCCGAAGTCGATGAAAGGAACTTGGAGACGCTCGAGAACGTAGCAATGTCATGGCCGACAACCCGCGATGGTAGCGCGCCTCACGCGTGAGACTATCGCCCCGCGTGCTTGCCACGCTGCTGCATCAGCGCCTCCGTGAAGCTCCTAAGCTTCCACCTCGTACACTGATCCGGCGTCACTGGATCGGTCTTTCGGCGCTTGCGGTGAGCATCGCGGCTGTGGCCGCCGTGGATAGCTGGCTCTACACGTGTGGCTATGAGGGCTGTCCAACTTCGTCGGAGATTCGCGCGTTCCACCCGAGCGAAGGCGGCCAGATCGTCGATGAATTCGGCCGGCTGATTGGCCACTTGGCGATTGTCCGGCGCGTCAACGTCGACCTGCGCGAGGTGCCGCCCTATGTCCAGCAGGCTTTCATAGCGACTGAAGACCGCCGCTTCTACGACCATAACGGGCTCGATTGGCGCGGCTTCCTGCGCGCAGTTTTCCGAAACGTCGGATCCCTCGGCGTGCGCGAAGGGTTCAGCACGATCACGATGCAGGTGGTGCACAATAGCTTCCTCGCCGATCGCTACCACGGGCGATCTCTAAGACGGAAACTGGTCGAGCTTCGCATCTCTCGCTTGGTTGAGCGCGACCTGACGAAGAATCAGATACTTGACCATTATCTAAACGTCATCTACCTCGGCAACGGCATGAACGGCGTCGAGGCCGCGAGCCGCGACCTCTTCGGCAAGCACGTGAGCCAGCTCTCGCTCGCCGAGGGCGCGATGCTCGCCGCGTTGCCGAAAGCGCCGTCGACGTACACACCGCGACGGAACGCCCAGGTCGCCGTCGGCCGTCGAAACCTCGTGCTCGGCCTGATGGCGGATCAGCGCTTCATCACGAATGCGCAGGCGAACGCGGCCGAGCACGAGCCACTGCGTATATCCGAGACTGAGTGGCGTCCATCGACCGTCGACGAGCCCACCGCGCTCGACGCCGTACGCGCCATCGTCGATTCGGTACTGCCCGATGTCCTGAAGGACGGCGATGTCACCGTTCACACGACGCTCGACTATGCCTTGCAACGCGCCGCCGATCGCGCGGTCGCGAAGCAAGCGGCCGCAATCACGCGCGAGACGATCGACTCGTACGGACACGTCGGCGAACCGGCGCAGGGCGCGCTCGTCGCGATGGATCCCGCGAGCGGCGACATTCGCGCCCTGGTTCCTGGTCGCCACACGAACAAAACCGTGCGCGGCGGATTCAATCGCGCGCTCTTTGCCAAACGACAGCCCGGTTCGGCGTTCAAGCCGTTCGTCTACGAGGCCGCTCTTCAGGCTGGGCTATCGCCCGCCTCGATGGTAGACGACGATCCCGTCGAAGTCGTGAGCGGACGTACCATCTGGCGGCCGGCGAACTACAACGACAATTACGCCGGCCAGGTCACCCTGCGTCGCGCGCTCACACTCTCGGCGAATGCCGCCACCGTTCGCGTGAGCAGAACGATCGGCGAGCCTGCCGTCATCGCCGCCGCGCATCGCAATGGCATCGTCAGCTCAATTCCGGCCGTGCCAGCGATTGCGTTAGGCGCCGTTGACGTCACGCCGCTCGAGTTGGTGACTGCGTACGCGCCGTTCGCCAACGGCGGACGCAAAGTTCGGCCGCGTCTCGTGACGCGCATCGAAGCGCCCGACGGGACACTCCTGTGGAGCACAGAGGTCGAGACAGCACCCGTGCTGGACCCACGCGACGCGTACGAGATCACGTCGATGCTGCGCTCGGTCGTCGATTACGGCACTGGGCGCACGCTCCGCGACCTCGGCGTTACCGGGCCGGTCGCGGGAAAAACGGGGACGACGAACGAGGGCAATGACGTCTGGTTCGTCGGATATACGCCTTCGCTGCTCGCCGGCGTGTGGTTCGGCTACGACACACCGCGTCCGATTGCTTACGGCGCGACCGGCGGTCACTTCGCCGCGCCGGCATGGGCTGACTTCTATTTGAATGGCTGGAGCGAGCGGCCCGGAGCCGACTTCCTCGTGCCCGACGGCATGGTGATGCGCGTGATCGATCCGGAATCAGGCATGCTCGCGACCGAGTTCTGCCCGCGCCGTCAGCGCGAATACTTCAAGCCCGGCTCCGAGCCACAACTCCCGTGCAACATGCACCAGGAGCCATTCCAATCGCAGACCGTCGACAATGGCGAGAGCATTCCGGCCGATGTCGGCAACGTTTTGCAGTCGATCGGGAAGGGGATTGGAAAGCTGAGGAAGATCTTTCGCTTCTAGGAGGGGTTGGGAGCAAGAGCATAGGGCTAGGGTTCGCTTACTAGCCCCCATGCTCTAGCCCCTAGCCCCTCACTACAGCAATCCCAACCACTTCGATCGATCGTTCTCGAATCCCGGGAAGACCGCCTCGAGCTTCGCCGCACCGAGGTGCTTCGCGGCGACTTCGCTGAACACCGAGCGGAAATCAGTCGTTAGGGCGAGATCGCGCCCTTCGTTGAGCTGCTCCTGCTCGAGCCCAGGCCAACGACCGAAGATTTTCTTTCCGCCGTGCACGCTGCCACCGATCACGAATAGTGCGGTCGCATGACCGTGATCCGTGCCGCCATTTCCATTCTGACGTGCTGTACGTCCGAACTCCGACATCGTCATGATTACGACGTCGGCCATGCGGTCGCCAAGGTCCGTGACGAGCGCATGAATCGACTTCGCGAAATCGTCGAGGCGCCCCGCGAGCTGACCCGTCGCGCCGCCCTGGTTCACGTGCGTGTCCCAACCGCCAACATCCGCGAAAGCCACCTCGAGTCCGACGTCCGCCTTGATCAGCTGCGCGATTTGACGCAAATGCTGGCCGAATGGTGACCGCGGATAATCGGCGCTGTTCTGCGGGATGTATTGCTGCGGATTGGCCGTGCGGAGGATTTTCATCGCCTCGAACATCTCGCCGCCGGCAGCGTGCACGACGTCAGCCGATCCTGTGCGATAGAGTGCCTCGATTCTCTCGGCCTCGCTGCCGTTCGTGCGAATCGAGAACTCGTCGAGACTATTCATCGCGATGACAGGGGCCGGTCCTTCGAGAATGCGCGGCGTTTGCGGAGTCATCGCGACCGCCTCAAAGGGAGACGCCTTACTGCCTTCCGTTCGGCGATTGCCGGACTGCTGTGCGCCAGCGGCCGCGCACTCTTCGCAGGTTCCACGCGTCGCGAGGTAGCGATTGAGCCAGCCATCAGGTGTGCCTTTGTTGTCCGGCGTTCCGCTCTCCATGTAGTCCTGCGCGTCGAAGTGCGAGCGCGTATTGCTCGGGCTTCCGACAGCGTGCACGGGGGCGAGCAGACCACGGTCCCACAGCTCCTTCATCGGAGCGAGCGATGGATGCAGTCCAAAAAATCCATCCAGGTCCACGGCGGCTTGCGCCGCGCCCGAGACCGGCCGCGGAATCGCGATCGACGGACGCATTCGATAGTACGCCGCCTCACCATGCGGCACGACGACGTTCAACGCATCCGCGGCGCCACGCTGAAAGAGACAGATGAGAATCTTGCCGCGGCCATTGCCATAGGTCGACGCACCGCGAAGGAGCTCCATCCCGTAGACGCTCCGACGCAGAAAGCTCGGACTGAGGCCCATCGTGACCAGAGCCATCGCGCCGGATTTCATGAACACACGACGATTCATACGCTACCTCGAAGCTGAACAGGCGCCAATCGGCGCCTAACGACGTTGAAACTCCGGTGACCCAAGTGCGAGACCCACGACCTGCGCGAGCCCTTCCAGATGGACGGGTCGATTGAGAGGCGACGCCGCGTTAGGTCGGGGCAGGCCCTTTTTCCCAACCGCGTTGCCGGCCTGCCTCGGGCGCTCGTTGGCCATGTCGTCCGACATCGGATTGTCCATGATGTCACTGCCTGACGAGTCGGTCGTCGCGAGCTTCCCGACGAGTGGATTCTCGCCGGACATCAAGATCGATCTCGTCTCCGACGACGACTGTCCGCCAAGAATGGACTTGACGACGCCATCGACCTGTGCCGAGCGATTTTCGGCGCGCAGAGATGCAGTGTACGGCCAGCTCGCGAGCGACGCGCCCGGCACTCGGCCCGCCGCGAGCGCCAGTCCAAAGTTGATGCGATTCAGGATCGCGCCCGTATTCATCCAAGCGTCGCCGCGGTCCGGCCAGCCGTCGGGAGTCTGACGCCCAAAGATCGGCTGTCCGAGGCGCGCCACGAGCTGCGCGGTGCGCGGCGTCGTATCCGGCTGCGCATTCATCGCGCGCAACGCGCTCGCCACGACCTCGAATGGCGTTTTCACCTTGGCATGATATGCCGCGCGGCTGAAGAACTCCGGCGAGGTGACGATGCATCGCACCGTCTCCCGAATGTCTCCGTCTGTCTTCGTGAAGACGCTCGCGCACCGATTCACCAGCGGCGCCGGCGCGGTGTCACTAACAAAATGCCTAACGAGTTTGGTGGTGATGAAATGCGCGGTCGCCGGATGGCGGGCGACGATATCGAGTACCTGCTCGCCATCCTCGATGCCTTGACCGCCCTTCAACTTGTGCCCGAGCACGAGCTTCTCACCCGCGTCGTGCATCTCCGGGCGAAATACGAAGTCGCCATTGCGCGGGTTCATCGTCCAGCCGGTGAGCGCGCGTGCAACTTCGATGACGTCCTTTTGCGTGTAGCCGCCGTCCACGCCAAGCGTGTGCAGCTCCATCAACTCGCGCGCATAATTCTCGTTGAGCCCCCGCGCGCGACGCGGCGGCGGAGCGGCGGCGCCGACGGGGCGTGGAAAGCGGCCGATGCCCGGACGAAAACCGCCGTAGCGGCGCACGGGCTGGCGCGCCGACGCCAGCGTCGGATGCAGACTGTCGGCGACGCTCTGCCAGTTGTCGAGGACAAAAAGCATCGCGGGACTCTTTGCGACTGACTCGAGCAAGTCACGGAACTTCCCGAGCGCGTGGGGACGAATCACGTCGCGATCGTACGAGGCGAGAAAGAGCCGCGTCTGCCCCTTTCCAGAGTAAACAGAGAAGTGGTTCTCCCAGAAATCCACCATCACTTCGTCGAGCTGTCGCTCACTGACGACGGCGCGCGCGAGCTTCGCCGACTGTACGTCGCCGACGATCTTCTGCGCCTTGCGGGCGAGCTCGCGAAGTTGCGGATCGTTCGCCAGTGCGTCGCGTCGCGCATCGCGCTTACTTGCCGTGTCGCCTTCGGCCTTCAGCTGCATCTGCTCGCGTCGGCGAGCCTGCTGCACCTGACGGAAAGTGTCGACGAGCTCGGACGTGCTCTCGTGCAGCGTTTGATACTGCGACACGAGCTGGTCGGCGGGTGCATCGTCGATTCGGTCCGGCGCCAATTGCGACGCGATCCACTTGTCGACGCCCATCGCCCGCACCTTCTCGGCGTCACCGGGACGAGGGCCGAAACTCAAACGATTCAATACTTGCTGCACCTGCTCATCCGGCAGCAACTCACGCGGCTCGGAGGACATGGGTGCACCAGGCTGTGCGGCGGGGGCCGGAGCGCTCACGGCGGCGGAGCGCATCATCGATCCCACCGGCGCACCGGTCGAGCAAGCGGCCACGGCTATGGCAGCCAAGCCAAGCGATTTAGTCGAAACGCGCATGGGGTCACACTACTCGAAAACGGGAAGAAACGACTGTTGTTCGACGGCGCCGGAAGTTGGATCGTTAAGGACGTGACAGCCGGCGGAAGCTGGCCTCCATGAAGGCTATATGACACAAATCAGCACTTTTCCCTTGCGTCATTCGACCCTCCGCTCTTACGGTTGTCATTAAACCCCGACTCGAAGCCACTGAAACCTCGGCTGCGAGCGCCCTGCCCGTAGGAGCATCTCATTCTTCTGGATCAACAGCGACGGCTAACTACGTACGACGCCTTCGTCGATACCGCCACGGCATCGGTCGCCGAGGCGGGCACGGCGCGGCGTCCGGTAGCGTTGCTCGTCGCGGACGTCGATCACTATCGACGTCTCGCCGACGAGTTTGGTCAACCGTACGCCGAGTCGGTGCTGCGCACGATCTTCGATCTGGCCCGCGCGAACCTGCGTGAGGGAGAATTGGTTGCTCACCCGGGCGGAGACGAGCTCGTAGCTCTTCTTCGGGGTTCGGCTTCCGCCGCTCGCGAAGTTGCTGAACGACTCTGTGCAGCTGTACGCGGTCATCTCTTTCCGAGTACGGACCACGGGCGGCCGCCCCGAGTCACGATCTCGATTGGCGTAGCGACGGCTCCCGATCACGGGACGACGTATCAAGCTCTGCACGCCGCGGCGGACGCGGCTCGTGTGCGTTTGAAGGCGCAAGGTCGCGACGGAGCTGCTATCGCCGCGATTCCCGGGCACGAGGCGACGCAGCGACGGCTGGACATCGATCGGTTCGCTGGTCGGGGCGAAGAGTTCGCGTCGCTGGTTCGTTATCTCGGTGAATCCGTCACCGGGACCCCGCGCGCCGTCGCCATTCTCGGTGAAGCAGGAGCCGGGACGGCGACGCTCGTTCGACAGCTCGAGCCCGAGGTGCGCTTACGTGGCGGTTCACTCGTCGTTGGCCGTTCGCGCGAGCATCGCGTTCGAGAGCCGTATGGCACTTGGGCGTCGCTGATCGCGGCGCTGCATCGGTTGCCCGACGCTCCAGCGGGACCGTGGCGGGAGCTGCAACACCTGGTGCCGGCACTGTCTGGCGAGTCATCGCCCAGCGGTGCCCGATGGGGCAGCAAATACCGGCTGCTGGACGAGATCGCCGAGTACATCCGCGTCGTTGCGCAGCGTCGCCCGCTCGTGCTTTTGCTCGACGAGATGCAGTGGGCCGATGTCGCCTCATGGGACGTGCTCGAGCACGTGTGCCAGCAGCTCGAGCATGAGCGTTTACTCATCGCGATGACGTTCCGCACGGAGGCTGCGTACGCGGAAGCGGCGGAGCGGCGCCAGGAGGTGGCCCGGAGCGCTGTCTATCGGGAGATCACCCTGCCTCGTCTGACGCGCGACGAAGCAAAGCGCTGGCTGGAAGGCGCGATGCACGGCCAGGAAGTCGGTCGTGAGCTTCTCGCCTTCATTTATCGGCACACCGAGGGGAATCCGCTGTTCATCGCGCAGTTGTTGCGCACGCTGGTAGAAGAAGGGGCTCTCTGGCAGGCGGACGGGCGGTGGCAGTGGACGCCGGTCTCCGAGCTGCGACTCCCCATCGGCTTGTCCGCTCTGGTCTCACGCCGTTTGAGCCGACTGTCGTCGAGCACGCAGGCGGTGCTGAGCATAGCTGCCGTCATCGGCGACGAGTTCGACGTCGGTCTCGTCGTCGAAGCGGGCGCGGGAAGTGAAGCTGCCGTGCAGCTGGCGCTCTCGGAAGGACTGTCGGCTGGGATCCTCAAGCCGTCGTACGAGCGCGGCGGTCGCGGTTACACGTTTAGTCACGCGCACATGGTCGAGGCGCTGGTGCAATCGATCGCGCACGATCGGTTGCGTCATACGCATCAACGGGTGGCGGAGGCGGTCGAGCGTCGCGATCGATCGCGGGTTTCGGAGATCGCGCTGCACAACGATGCGGCGGGAAGCGCGGCGCCGGCGTACCTGCATGCGCTCGTGGCGGCCGAGCACGCGGAGCGCGTCTATGCCTACGCGGCGGCGAATGGTTTCCTGAACGTTGCGGGACGCAACGCGTCAACGCCGGGCGAGCTGGCAGAGGTGCGCGTGCGGCTCGCGACGCTTGCGGAGGTGACTGGCCGGTTCGACGAAGCGGAAGAGCTCTGCGATCTCGCGATCGAGTGGTTCGTTGGAAAGGGCGATGCGCGGCGCGCGCTCACGCTCCGACGAATGCGCGAGCGCGCTCGTAAGGAACTCGCGCATCCGGCAAGGCTGACTCTAGAGAGCCTGCTCCAACTCGATGAGGAGGCGCGCGCGCTCGGGTTCGTGAGCGAACGCATCGAGATCCTGATGATGCTTTCGCAGACTTACGGCAGACTCGGAGATATGGTGGCCGCCGAGCGCATGGCGATCGAGTGTGTCGAGACGGCAGAGCGTCATGGCGACCAGATTCTGTTGACTCAGGCGCTCAATCGCCTTGCGGTGACACTCGAAATCGATGACCCGGATCGCGCCGAGAAGATCTATCTGAGAACGCTAGAAATTGCGCAGATCACCGGTGACGCGGCTGCTCAAGCGCGCTGTCACAACAATCTTGCGAACATCGCGGCGCGCCGTAACGATTGGCAGGGGGCCAGGCAATCGTATGGCACCGCAATCGCACTCGCGCGTGGCGCTGGAATGCCGGATCTGTGGGGGATCGCAGCATCGAATCTCGGATACAGCTATCACCGACGAGGTGAGTACGACCGCGCTCGAGAGCTTCTTGGCGAAGCCTTGGCGTTGGTCGCCGCGGTGAAAAACAGCGAGATCCAGCTCTATGCGCTGTACAACATGGCTCACCTCGAATGGGAGACCGGGGCTTGGGAGTCCGGAGCGGAGCTGTACGAAGCGACGGCCTCGCTCGCACAGCGAATCGGGGCGGACGACGTAGAGTTGGGAGCGATCGCTGGAGTCGGGCTGTGCAGCGCGGAGGGCGGAAAGATCGCGGTCGCGCGGGAGTCGCACGCCGAAATTGAAGACCGTCTGAGGAGACGGTCGGACTGGTTTCAGGGACGAGAATGCGCGGAAGCGCTTGGCGTAATTGTGCTTGTCGCAGACGGGCAGGTTGCGGAAGCGATTGCCCGGTTTGAATCTGCGGTCACAGTGGCCGAAGCTTCTGACCTCTATACAGCAGCGTGGTTAACCGCGACATGCTCCAGAACTTTGCTCAGTTTGGCCCCTGATCGCATGCGCACGTGGATCGAGCGATTCAGATCACCAATCGAAGAATTTGGATACAGCGGTATCGCGAAGCGGTTCAATGAGTTGGTTGGTGGGTGACATAACTCACGGCATCTAGTCCGACTCTGGCGGACCTTGTGACATCCTCTTAGTTTGGGTGTCGATGCCGGCGCCTTGGTTCGTCCTGGGTCGTTTAAATCCCAGGCCGCGCCCTTACCCACATTGGTCGACGACGACTATGCGAAGTAAATCCCTCCTCCTGCTCGTGGGTGCAGCAGCGGCGCTTGCGGTCGCTTGCCAGGACGCAGTTGGTCCTACGCACAGTGCGAATCCTCTCTCCGCTTCAGCTGCGGCTTCCTTCTCGAAGGGCGAGTCCCACTCCAACCGCTCGCTACTCGGAACGCTCGAGCTTTCGCCTAACGGCGGTACTTATCACGTTGGTGATTTCGACATCGTCGTTCCCGCGGGAGCAGTCTGCGATCCCGCGACAACGAAGTACGGCGTAAAGCACTGGGACGACGATTGCACGCCGGCGACGAAGACTGTTACGGTGAACGTCGTCGCCAAGAG
>JANWKK010000178.1 GCA_025451425.1 Gemmatimonadaceae bacterium | reverse complement strand
CTGATCGACCGAGCTCGCGATGTCGCGCAAATCACTGTCTCCGATCGAAGCGGGTACGGCGTACGCGACGGTTTTGCCGAGCGGTCGAAGTGCGTTGCCAAGCTCCCGCGTGAATAGCATCGAGAGCTCGTGGAGGTGCGGAAAGTTGTCCGTGGCCTCGAAGTCAACGAGTACGCCGGCCAGTCCATTCGCGCGCACGACCTGCATGAGCTGCGCGATCGCGCGTGCCCGCGCCTCGGGGCGCGTCAGCAGTCCGCGGAGCTCGTGCTGCCCAAACTCCTGGGCTGACGAGTTGAAGTTGCTCACCATCAACAGGAGCTTCGGCCGTCTTTCGACCGGCTCCTCGAGCACGCGCGCCATCGCACGCTTGCCGTTCAGCGTGTCGACGCGCAGCGAGTCACCGCCGCGGGCAACGAATGCCCACTCGAGAATGACGAGATCGAGCTGCCGGAGATTGGCGTCGAGGGACGCGTACGAGTTGTCATCCCAATTGACGAAGAATCCACCAATCACCGGATCGCCGGCTGACGGCACCTTCTGGCCGTTGGCCGGAACCGACGGCATCCGATTGACGTGGCGTGCGGCGGGCACGCGCCGGTTACTCGTCGCCAGCGCCTGTTGAAACCGTCGCTTGACGAGCAGGCGCGCCCGCTCGGAAAGCCTAACGATCGGCTTCCGCGTGAGCGACTGCGGGTGGAGGGTCGGGATACTCGGCGCGAATAGCAGGCTCATGCCAAGCGTCAACCCGATGGCGGTCGTGACGACGCCAAGCGCGATGGCGGCGCGACGAATGCGCTGCCATCGACGGCCGGATCTGTCTATGAAAACGGGGGTGCGGTGCGGCATGGAGAGGAGAGACGAATGATAGCGACGCGCTAGGCGCAGAGGGGTTACGGGCCAGCCTGACATCCCTAGTCCGGATGCCCTTGGTCCTGCCCTTCGAAAGACTTGGACGAACGAGAACGGGGACCTCTTCGAGGTCCCCGCCATTGTTGATCGACTCGTTACGAAGTCTCTATGCCGCCCAGAATCCGCACAGGGCTCGGCCGTCTGGCGATTCACGAAGCTTCTCGAAAGCCCGCTCCCTGATCTGGCGAATGCGCTCGCGCGTTACACCCATGAGGGCGCCAATTTTCTCGAGCGTCATCGCCTCGGAGCCCTCCTCGAGGCCGTAATAGAGATACAGAATCTTTCGCTCGCGCGGCGAGAGGTACTTCCGGAAAATGCGATCGATGAACTCTCGCATGAGATTGTAGTCGCAGCGATCCTCGATGTCTGCGCCATCGACACCGGCGAACCGCTCACCGAGGGTCGATGCTTCGCGATCGGATCTGTCGATAGGGGCGTCGAGAGAGACCTCGGTGGCCGACATTTGCTTCGCCGCGCGGACCGTCTCTGGCGTCTCTTCCAGCAGGCGGCTGATCTCTTCTTCCGTGGGATCGCGCTTCAGAACTTGGGCGAGGATAGTCTCGGCGCGCGCGAGACGAATGAGCTGCGAGTTTTGATTGAGGGGAATCCGAACGGACCTGGTTTGCTCGGCGAGAGCCTTGAGAACCGCCTGTCGGACCCACCAAACGGCGTAGGAGATGAACTTGACGCCCTGGTCTGGATCGAACTTCCGCACTGCCTTCAGCAGTCCTTCATTCCCGATGGCGACGAGCTCGGAGAGATCGAGCCCGTGGCCCTGGTACTTCTTCACATAGGAGATGACAAAGCGCAGGTTGGCGGTCACCAGTCGCTCTGCAGCCCGCTCATCGCCCCGCTGGGCGCGCCGGGCAAGGCGTCGCTCTTCCTCAGGATCGTCGATCAGCGGCAGTTTTTGAATATCCTGCAGGTACTGATCGAACGCGGTGGAGGGCGAAGAACGAAAGTAGCCTCTGGTGGACCTGGTCTCCGTCACTTGCTCCATACACGCTCCTCACCGAGGGGGTTGGTGGAGCGAGCACCATGGCGGGGCGGCGGCGCCCATCGCGCGATAGTCTCGCGAGAGGTGGGGCTAGGGATCAGGGGCGGCTAGGGTAATGGCAGGCTTTCGAGGCGTCAATACTGACTTGTGAGCTTCGTCTCATTGAAATGGCCGCGAATTCCGGTCGTAACGAGTTATCCGCCGGTTTGACGACGAGTTACAGGTTACTTCGTATTGGAGAAGAAAAATTCGGGGCCGCTTCGTCCCAACGACGAAACAGCCCCGATTTGTCGTTACAAAAGCCGATGGCGGAGCCTGCCCGCCGCTTCAGCCCGCTGGAGGTTGCGGTCCGGAGCCCGGTGGCGGTGGATCCCGAGGCCTCGTTCGGCTGGTTGCCATTAGGACGCCGATGCCAAGGAGCACGATTATCCCAACGACAATCCAGGTTTGGGGCACGTTGAGCAAGTACGCGCCAAACGCGAGCCCAACGATCAGGATGATGAATCCGATAAGGTATGTCGCGAAGGAGGACATAATTGACGGGGAGCTAGGTGTTAGGTGCTAGCGCTCGTCTTGTACCCCCTAGCACCTACCATACCGCCAGCCTCTACCGCCAGCCTCTTCTTACTTCGCCGCGCCGGCCTGGACGATCTGCACTTCCGGCCGCGGAAGCAGCATCGCGGTTCCGTGCTGGCGGCCGAAGACGGTCGCCTCTCGACAGGTCGGTACCCAAACATCGATGTGGGCACCGCGGATCTTCCCGCCGGTGTCGTCGATCAGGAAACGACCCAAATATCTCTCGCCCGCGTACAGCTCGATATATCGGGACAGCGGAAAGAGCCTTCGATCCGCCGCGACGATACCCGGGCGCACATAACGTCCGCGTCGCGTGGTTCCGCTCAGGCAATACGCCGTCACGAGCACGGGCACGGGCTCTCCCGCTCTGAGCGGACGATGCATCGTCTTCGTCCACGTCTTCGTCGCGGCGAGCACAACGACACCATCCACCGGTATCGGTTCCGGCGTCGCCATTCGAGGAACAGGCGTCACAGCCGCGGCTTCGGCAGCCGCACGAGCGTGGGCGGCCGCGCGCTGTTCGTCCCGAATCCCAAAAGCGATTACAACGCCGAGGGCAAGCGTCGCGAGCGCCAGACCCACGGAGAGAGGGCCTAACGAGGCAAGCGTGCCAAACCGACGCTGTAGGCGTCTGCTCATCGCAGGACCTCGAGCACGATATCGTCGGAGACGGCAGTCCCCCAGCCTCGATCTCCGCCCGCCATGGCTCCGATGCGCGTCGGCAATGCGTACTCGACGACACCGCCGCGGGCTTTCTTGTCGCCCCGTGTCGCCGACAGGATCTCATCAGGCGTTTGGTTCGCCGGACGCGCCGAGGGAAGTCCTGTGCGCTCGATCGCCTGCCGCAGGCGATCGCTCGTGCCCGGCTCGGCGATTCCTAACCGCTCCGCGACGCGACTCTCGAGGACCATTCCCACCGCGACCGCTTCACCGTGCAGCATGCGATAGTCGCTGCGCAGCTCGATCGCGTGCCCGATGGTGTGGCCGAAGTTGAGTGTCTTTCGAACCCCACCCTCGCGCTCATCGCGCTTCACCACGTCGGCCTTGATCGCTACGCTACGTACGACGACGCGCTCGAGTGCTGCCGCGGCGCTTCGGTTACCAACTACGATCTCGGGCGCGGCGTTGACGACATCATCGAAATACGCGGCGTCGGCGATGACGCCGTGCTTGATCGCCTCGGCGAGGCCGGCGCGGAGGTGTTCCGGCGGAAGCGTGCGCAGAACGTCAGGATCCGCGACCACCGCTGCCGGCTGATGGAAGGCGCCCACGAGGTTCTTCCCTGCGGGCGTGTCCACCCCTGTCTTTCCACCGATCGACGCGTCAATCATCGCGAGAAGCGTCGTGGGAATCTGGATGTACGGCACGCCGCGCATGTACGTCGCCGCAACAAAGCCAGCAAGGTCGCCGACGACACCACCGCCAAGTGCGATGATCGCCATGTCACGGCCGAACCCATCGGCGAGCATCGAATCTGTGAGTGAGCTCCACGTCGCTCGGGTCTTGTGCTCCTCGCCCGGAGGGAGGGTGTAGAGGCGCGTGCGGCCTTCGCCAAGCGCCGCGCGCACCCGGCCGGCGGAGAGTGGGGCAACGCTCTCGTCCGAGATGACCGCATAACGATGTGCCCGCGCGCTCGCGGCTGCGACTCGGCCAATTTCGGCGAGCGCGCCGCGTGCGATGAGCACGCGATATGTCGAAAGCTCGACCTCGACCGGATCCATGATTAGCGGACGGTCTTAAGACGGTTCCCGTTACGGCGATGTGACAGAGATCACCATGTCACTTCCCCAGTCCCGGCTCGGTGGTTCGCGACGCGTGCCAGCGTGAAAAGCAGATCCGAAAGGCGATTGAGGTAGATCACAACCAGGCCAGGAATCTCCTCGCTTTCACCGAGTGCGACGACACGGCGCTCGGCGCGCCGGCAAACTGTCCGCGCGACGTGCAGCGCCCCGGCCTTCGGCGACCCTCCCGGAATGATGAATGACTTAAGCGGCTCGAGCTCACGATCTCCGTCGTCGATGGCGTGCTCGAGGTCCGTGATTCGGTCCTCATCGACACGGGCCTTCTCGAGGTGCTGCCGCATCTTTTCACGATCCGGCGTCGCGAGCAGAGCGCCAATGGCGAATAGGTCGCGCTGGATGGGTACGAGAACCTCGTCGATGCGCGGCATCTGCTCGATAGCTCGGGCAAAGCCGATCGCCGCATTGAGCTCGTCGACGTCACCGTAGGCTTCGACGCGAGGATGGCTCTTGGGGACGCGGCCGCCGCCAAACAATCCCGTGTCGCCGGAATCGCCGGTACGAGTGTAAATACGCACGGTCGAGATGCTAGGTGTTAGGTGCTAGGTGCTAGCGGTGTGGGAAGTCTAGCACCTAGCAGCCAGCGCCCAGCACCTTCCAGCCTCCTAGCCCCTAACCCCTAAGCTTTTCTTCCACCAGCTCCGGTTGAGCGCCGACTTCAGGTTTGTGAACTCAGTGCCTTCGTCATCAGCCGTTGGCGGCTGGTACGATCCTGGGAGGAGCTGAGCCAGATGCGCCTCGAGCTTGTCTGGGCTCGCGACTTCCTGCTGGGCGAAGACCCATTGGTCAAGGGCTTGGCCGAGAAGCGCGGCGGTGGGTCGACGCGCTGGGTCGCGCTCGAGGGCAGCGAGGATGATGCGCTCGAGGTCTTCGTCGAGATTCGTGACGAGATCACGGATTGCGGGAAGCGGCTCCACTGCGATCTCGGCGAGCGCCTTCGCCGTGATGTCCTCGCGGAAAAGTCGCTCGAGGGCAAGAAGCTCATACAGCACGAGACCGAGGGAAAACACGTCGCTCCGTCCGTCGACGGCGAGGCCAGTGAGCTGCTCGGGGCTCATGTAGTGCTTCTTGCCGATGCGAATGCCGTCCGACGCCGGGTCGATTGAAGTGCGCGCCTTTGCGATTCCGAAATCGGCGAGCTTGATGTGGCCGTCCCAAGTGACCATCACATTTCCGGGAGACACGTCACGATGTACGATGTCGAGACGATGGCGGTCCGGTCCGACGAAGTTGTGCGCGAAGTCGAGCGCGCGGCACACGCGGCTCGCGATGTAGGCAGCGAGAGTCTGCGGCATCGCACGTCCGACGTCGCGATGACGATCGATGATGCTGCGCAGGGTCGGCCCGGGAATAAACTCCATCGCGATGAAGTAGTCACCCGCCACTTCGCCGAGCTGGTAGATCTGCACGATGTTGCCGTGCATCAGGTTCGCTGAGAGCTTGGCTTCGTCGATGAAGAGCTGGAGGAATTCCGGCCGCTGCGCGTAGTGCGGATGGATCACCTTCAGCGCGATGCGCTTCGAGAAACCGGATGGTCCGAGCTGCTGCGCCTCGTAGACTGTCGCCATGCCGCCCTCGGCAACTTTGTTGACGAGCTTGAAGGTGCCGTGATAGTCGAGGTGGCGGCTTGTATCGATTGACACTGGCGGCGAACGTTAGCGAATGGCTCAGGAGACGAAAGACATTACGATCATCGGCGGAGGGCCCACAGGACTCTTCGCTCTTTTTTACGCGGGCATGCGCGGCGTGTCGGCTCAGATCATCGACGCGCTTCCGGAAGCAGGCGGCCAGCTCACCGCGGTGTATCCCGAGAAGTACATCTTCGACGTCGCCGGCATCCCGCAGGTGCTCGCGAAAGACTTGGTCAAATCGCTTGTCGAACAGGCGGGGCGCTTCCAGCAGCCGATCCACCTCACGCAGCGCGTGACCGGCCTAGAGCAGGACGGAAATCAGTACGTGCTCGTCACGGAAACAGATCGGTTTCCAACGCGGGCGATCATCGTCGCAGCGGGGATCGGTGCTTTTTCGCCTCGGCGGCTGCCCCAACGATGTGCGGAGCCATGGTACGGGCGCGGGATCTACGACGTGGTGACCGACCCGGAAGTGTTCCGTGATCAGCGAGTGCTGATCATTGGCGGCGGTGACTCGGCCTTCGATTGGGGCACGCAGCTTCTCAGCCGTGCCTCACGAGTTACGCTAGCACACCGGAGCGATCGATTCCGCGCGCACGACGCGACGATTGCCGAGTTTCGATCGGCGGTCGACTCGGGACGCGCCGATCTCTACACGTTCCACGAGCTGCACGACATCGAGTGCAGAAATGGCGGGGAGCACTTCTCTCATGTCGTGTTGCGCGACATCAAGGCGAAGTCGACGCGCGATCTCCAGATCGACGTCGTGCTGCCGATGCTCGGGTTCGTGAGCGACATGGGCGCGATCGGCGAGTGGAGCCTAACGATCGAGAAGGACGAGATCGTCGTGAACAGCCAGATGGAGACGGGGCGGGCGGGCATCTACGCCGCGGGCGACGTTACGACCTATCCAGGAAAGCTGAAGCTGATCGCGACGGGCTTCGGCGAGGCCGCGACGGCGGTCAATCAAGCCGTGCACTGGATCTATCCCGATAAGAAGGTGGCGCCGGGGCACTCGTCGAACATGGGCATCTTCGGGCAGAAAGACGATTGAGATGGAACCCAAGCGCTGAAACGCGGCGCCGCCATTTCTTGTGCCGCTCAGGTGCCAGCGTGCTCCGTCCTCCAGCCGTAGCATTTCACCAGTGTGCGAATGGACGCGTGGCTTATAGAAGAGTTGAAACTCTTCTAAACGTGTGTTTCTGCAGCCATAATGTTCGTTGCGCGGATGGATGCGTGCCCGAGGAAGAGTTGAAAATCTTCTAAGCACGTGTTTCCCCTAATGCCATGTAAATTTTCCTTGTTCTCGCCAGTGCAGCGTGCGAGTTTCAGCGCGTGTCCAATCAACGCATCCGTTCTCTCGATGGACTGCGCGCGATCTCGATCGCGATGGTCCTCTTGTCGCATCGCAACGGCGCCCACGGACTGTCCTGGGATAGCGCGGTG
>JANWKK010000177.1 GCA_025451425.1 Gemmatimonadaceae bacterium | reverse complement strand
CGGTACTCTGTTCTCCCCCCGTCATGACACCGACATTGCCGATCGGAACGAACACGTCCGGACGCGCGCCGAGGGTCGTGCCGTCGAAGGCGCGCGGCGCAACGCCGATGATCGTTAGGTGCTGGCCATTCACCGTGATCTCTTTCCCGAGCACGGCCGGGTCCGCACCGAGGCTGTTCTCCCAGAAGGCATAGCTGAGCACCGTCACGTTATTCACGCGGACGCCCTGGTCGTCAGTGCGGTCGAACAGGCGGCCGATCGCCGGCTGAATGCCGAGCACCGGGAAATAAGACCCGGACACCAGGACCCCGTCGGCATTGATGGGGGTCTGTCCGGGCATCGAGAGGCTGACCGCGAACGGCATGTGGCCAGCGATCCCACTGAACGCGGTTTTCGCTTTCTCGAGGTCGCGGAACATCGGGTAACTGAAGACCTCGGAACAATCCCCCGCTCGGCCGCAGTTATAGAATCCCACCTGCGGGCCCGTGGTGGCGAGATTGACCAGCCGGTCGGAATGTGGAACCGGCAGCGGCTGCAGCAGCATTTCGTTGAACAGCGAGTAGATGGCGGCGTTTGCGCCGATCCCCAGCGCCAGTGACAGGATTGCGACGACTGTTACGAACGGAGTCCTGAACAGCGCGCGGAGCGAGAGTTTGAGATTGCGCATGGCGGACGGGGTTCGAGATCTTCGACGGTGCAAGCCGATCGGCGGGCTCGGTCGAAGCCTTCAGGTGGATGAGACACTCCTATTGATTCGAGAGTTGACGCCAAGCGGTTGGGCTTCTACTCCGGCCGCCACCATGAATGGTGTGGCGCAACTCATACCCCGATTCAGAAACTCATACCCTTGCCTAACGAGGGCGATTGCGCGACCGTCGATCCCCGCGCTAAAAGCCCTTGCCGGATCGAGACATACGCGCGAGTGGTTTGGGGTATGAGTTCTGGAGACCCCCTGAATGACAAACGGCGACCGGAGTCGCCGCAAGTCGTTGCCTCTCACGCAATTAATCGGGACGGCGGGATTTGAACCCGCGACCCCCTGAACCCCATTCAGGTGCGCTACCGGACTGCGCTACGTCCCGTCGCCGTCTCGACCACGAGATCAGCAAGAACAACATGGTAGTCGAAAACGCCCTCCTGAACAACTAGCCAGACAATATTGGCCTAGCCACTCAGATATCGACCATCAAAACGAAAGCCCGAAGACGAACATTACTCCTCGACGAGATCAGCAGCCGAAAACGTTGTACCCGTCTGACAGGGACACCGGCAGGTGAGAGCGAGCGCTCCGCGATGACCTCACGTGACTGTGGACATGTCTCTGCCGTTGCGCACATTGTTGCAGTCGCCTCCCTCTCGCCCCGGACGGATGACCGATCTCAACATCAGGCTCAGTGCATCTCTCGGCTCCGGCTACACGCTCGAGCGTGAGCTTGGTGGTGGGGGCATGTCGCGCGTGTTCGTCGCAACGGACCGCGAGCTCGGCCGACAAGTGGTCGTGAAAGTGCTACCGCCGGAGGCTGCCTACGGCGTCTCGGTCGACCGCTTTCGACGCGAGATTGCACTCGCCGCGCGCTTGCAGCACCCGCACATCGTTCCGCTCCTGTCCGCGGGCGAGAGCGACGGGCTTCCCTACTTCACGATGCCGCTCGTTGAAGGCGAGTCGCTGCGCGCACGACTCGCACGATCGGGCAAGCTGCCAATTCCCGAAGCGGTGCGCTTGCTGCGCGAGATCGCCTCGGCGCTCGCGTATGCGCACCGCAAAGGCGTCGTGCACCGCGACATCAAGCCGGAGAACGTTCTGCTCGCCGATGCCCACGCGATGGTCACCGACTTCGGCGTCGCGAAGGCACTACGGGTCGCAACGCAGGACGGCGACCGCCTAACGTCAGTCGGCGTCGCGCTCGGCACGCCGGCGTACATGTCCCCCGAGCAGGCGGCGGGAGACCCGGAGACCGACCAGCGCTCGGACATCTACGCGTTCGGACTCATCGCGTATGAGATGATTAGCGGTCGTCCACCCTTCGAGCGCCCCACAGCGCAAGCGCTCATCGCAGCGCATATCACGGAGACACCCGCGTCCGTATCGTCGCATCGTCCCGAATGTCCGCGCGAGCTCGAGACGTTGGTGATGCGCTGCCTGGAGAAGGATCCCGCCGACAGGCCTCAGAGCGCCGAGGTGATTCTACAAACGCTCGACACGATCCCGGCACACGTCGCGACGCGGACTGTCGCCGAGCGCCCGCGCTCCGTGGCGGTGTTGCCGATGGTGAACGTGAGCGGCGACCCTGACAACGAGCATTTCAGCGACGGACTCACCGATGAGTTGATCGGCGCGCTGAGCCAGGTGCGCGAACTCTCGGTCTGCGGCCGCACGTCGGCATTCGCGCTCAAGGGGCAAGGACTCAGCGTTCAGGAGATCGCGAAGAGGCTCGCCGTCCGTAACGTCGTCGAGGGGAGCGTGCGTCGAGCAGGTGAACGCCTCAAGGTCCGCGTGCAGCTCGTCGACAGCGAGGGGAACGTCGTCTGGTCCGAAGCGTATGATCGGAAGCTCATCGACGTCTTCGCCGTCCAGGAAGATATCGCGCAGGCTGTCGTGCGCGCGCTCCAGATCCATCTCACGGGGCCGCTCGTTAGGCCGGCCACCAAGGACCTCGTCGCGTACGACGCGTTTCTCAAGGGCCGCGCGATTCGACGCCGCTGGACGCCGAACGATCTCGATCTCTCGATCGTCTACTTCGAGCAGGCCATCGCGCGCGATCCGGAGTACGCGGCCGCGTATGCCTGGCTGTCCGACGCGCACGTGTTGCAGCTGGTGTTGGGCAGCAAAGTGAGTCAGGAGGGCATCGAGCGCGGGCGAAGGTTCGCGAAGCACGCCGTCGAGCTCGACCCCAAGCTCGCCGATGCGCACTGGGCACTCGGCCAGGTGCTGATGTGTTACGACCGTGATTTTCGGGGCGCCGATAGGGAATATGTAAACGCTCTCGCGCTCGATCCCGGTCACGTCGATGCTCGGCATTTGCACGGCATTTCGTTGCTGGTACAGTGTCGCTACGAAGAATCGTTAGGCGAGCTGACGCAGGCAATCGCGGTCGATCCCTTGCTCGCTGAAGCGCACTTTACGACCGGGCGCACGTATTTGAGCATGCGGCAGCCTGAGAGGGCGATGGACTGCTTCCGCAACGCCGTCGATCTCGCTCCCGATTTTGCCTTCGCACGCATGTATCTGGGTCTGGCACTCTTGCAGCTCGGCAGGCCTAGCGAGGCACTTCTTGAGCTCGAGCGGGCCGTTTCAACGGGAGGTCCTCGTGCAGCGGCGCATCTGGCGAACGGATACGCGGTGACGGGTCGCGGCGATCAGGCGCGCGAAATATTGCGCGGACTGATGGAACCGGACGGCGCTGGATTGGCGGCTCCGTTCCACATCGCCATGGCACACGTCGGACTCGGGAACATCGATCTCGCATTCGAGTGGCTCGATCGCGCGTCGCGCGGGCTCGACCCGTGGATCACTGCCATCAATGCCGAGACGGCGTTCGATACGATACGAGGTGATGCGAGGTACGCGGCGCTAGTGCGGCGTCTCGGTCTTCGCGATCACACGGACTGAGCCAGCGACGGGCGACGGGCGACGGGCGGCAAGCACCCCTCGCAACCACGCGGACAAACGGATCGGAGGGGCTGGCTGTTCATATAGTATGAGATACCTCAGGACCTGCGCGCTCGTGACGACAGCGCTGGTTGGCGTCGCGTGTGCGCACCATGTCGCGCCAGAAAACGATCCGGTCGCCCTCGCGAGGGTACGCGCTGATTTGCGTATGGTCGGTGGAGAGACAACCTGGGTCGCGCACGGCGACGGCTATGAGCTGGTTGCGCGCACGAAGGGTGAGATCGCCGTGCTGCAGCCCGAGCTCGAGCGCACCTCGGACATGTTCAGACGCACATTCCCGCACGACACGCTCGCGCGCGTCGTCGCGACCGTTCGACGAATCTCGCCGCCGTCCGCGGGGCCTGTAAGAGGCGCCGCGCCGGTCCCCGCGGCAACGACCGGTCCCGTCGTGGAGTTGCTGCTACCCGACGCAAAGCTCCGAGACGAGGAACGAAAGCGGCCTCAGTCTTTCGGTGGACGAACGATGGAGAGCGAAATCGTTAGGCCGGTCTTGCGCTCCTGGCTCGCGGCGCATGTATCGAAAGTGACTGGCAAGCCAGCGCGCTTCGTGGAATTGGCCGGTGAAGTGGACGACGAGTACGTCCCTGCGTGGACGTACGACATGATCTTGCTCGCCGGCGATACTGCAACCGTCGACAGCATGACGAGTGCGCTCGACAGATATCCCGAAACCGTGATTCCGTTGGCGAACTTCTTCACGATGGAGCGACCAATGTCGCCCGAGCGCTTCGCCGAGGGACGCAGCTCGGGAGAGCCGACCAGAAGTCCGGGCGATGAAGGAGGTTATGGACGGGGTCGCGGGGGAATGGGGAGAGGGGGCGGAGGCTATGGGGGACGGGGCGGCGCAAGAGGACGTTCTTCACCGAGAGAAGAGATTCGAGCGTCGGGAGCACTCGAAGGTGCAGCATTGTTCGCGGCGCAATCAGCTGCTCTCGGAAAATTCCTGAGCCGGGAGGGATCCGAGGTGATCGGAGAGCTCGCCGACGCCCAAATCTCGAGAAAACCACTGGAGCCAATCTTGAAGGCGCGCGGTTGGAGTGATCTGGCGTCGCTGGACAGAGAGTGGCGCCATTGGCTCGATGAGCGCGGGGCGGCGTTGTATCGAAAATGACGCGGGTGCTAGGGTGCTCGTGGATTGTGTGGTGTGATCGCGGGCGGGGGTTCCTCTGGGGCACTATGGACAATGCTGCCATTGGCTCCGTGCCACGTTAGGCGTCGTACACCGAATGGCAGCATTGCCGATAGCTGCCCCTCCGGAACCCCCGCCCGCGATCACCCGACCTCCGCTGAAGCGATCGCAACGCCTTCACGACATGGTGCGTCCCGAGTCACCGTGTGCCACCCACAGGTTGCCTTGACGTCCGCGCTCGCGTCGAAATCTCTGTTGCCAGAACAGCAGATCCGAGCTCGTGGATGGCGATAGTAGGAGCGGGGTCCGGAGGGGCAGCTATCGGCAACACTGCCATTCTTTCGACGACGCTGGCCGTACGAGGAGCCAATGGCAGTGTTGACATAGTGCCCCGGAGCGACCCCGCTCCTGCTATCGGGCACACCAATGTCGCCCGCTCCTGCTATCAACGCCTCGGTTACACTCCACTAAGTGTTAGGTGCTCACTCGTTATGGGCAGCTCGACGCTGGTGCGACGCCGAGGTTTACGGAGCTCGTAATCGACGGCGCCGCCACTGACGTCGCGGTCACCTTCACCGTGCCGCCGGACTTCGTGCACTTCGCCGTCACCACACCATTCGCGTCGACGGACGCTAACGTGGCGTCGCTCACTTGCCAGGTCACGGCGGTAGACGCGTCAGGGTTCGCGTCGAAGTACGCCAGCAGCTTCGCCTGCGCCTCAGGCTGATCGAGGAACTCGGCGCCGAGGATTATCATCGCGCGGATTGGCGGGGCACCGTCGGCAAGTTGGAGCGTCACTGGGACTTTCGTTGTGACCACCGAACACCCACTGGGTTTCGTCAACGGAACGACCACGTTCGAGATCGACGCGTCTTTATAGTATTGGCGTGTCAGCGTGACGGTGAACGTTCCGTCGACGTTGTAGGCCGACAGGATGTTCAGTGTATCCTGAACATTCGACGCCGCGGGTGAGCCATCCGATCGTTGGACGACGGCGGTGGTACCGATTGCCTGTCCGCGGCCGAAGGGGTCGCGCACCTGGAGATCGAGCCCCGGCGCCATCGTCACGACTCCAGGGGCCGCACCCGGGCCGACGCCTGCGTGCACGCACTCGGGGCTCGCTGCGTCATCGCTGCTACACGCGACGACTGCTCCTCCGACGATCAACAAGATACCGACTGCCCACTTCCCCATACGATCCACCTCGCGATGCGGTCAGACTATCAAGCCCAACCACATCGCGAGGTGATCGGTCACTCCCTAGTGAATGGAGACCTTTCCGTTCGAGGTGCTGTACCGACACGTGACCGTTTCTTCGTTGCGACCTTTGCGACGAACGGTGACGGGAACGTCCAGCTGCCGCGCGCCGTGCTGCGTCGGCGTACCCACTTGCGTCGCGTGCCAGCCGCGCCGGCCGTTTATGTAGTTCTCACACGCGCGCGTCGCTCGATCCATGTAGTTGTTGCCGCGCGAATGGCGGCCGTTGTTGGCTTCCTCGCGCGCGGCCCAGGGCGGCACGGTCGCG
>JANWKK010000176.1 GCA_025451425.1 Gemmatimonadaceae bacterium | reverse complement strand
GATGCGCGTGAGCGAGCAATGGCCCCATCCAGCCCAGCATGGGAAGTACGTCGTGATCGCGACGCTCAACAGCACGAACTTCCCCGTTCAACAGCGCGCGGAGTTTCTCGTCCCGTAGCTGCCTAACGGTACCGCCGAAAGTCCGAGCCCGACGCATTCGCGTCGGGTTTTTTGTGGGCGAACGTTACAGACGACGCGCGACGCTCTCGTCAGGCAGCGACGCCGTGAAGAGCAGCGCCATGTCCGCCGGCAGCTCGCGCGACGTCGCCGGCCTCGCGCTGGCCGGTGCGGGCACGCCCTCCATCCCCAGCGCGTGCGCCAGCGTGAGGGCGCCGAGGCTGACGTAGAGCTCCGACGGTACATCGGGCGCGACGATCAGTGCGCCGTATACGAGCACGGGCCCGATGCCAGTGAGCTCACCGCGAAGCTCCGAGTCGCTCAGCTCGCGAAGCGTGCGCACGAAATCCAGCGCTTCGCTTCCGCGCGCGAAGGTGAGTCGCTGCAGAATGTTCACGTCTCGAGTGCCATCCTTTTTGACGCGCAATAGTAGTTCACGCGATTCCTGACCCGACGCGGCGCGTGCAGCATTGATGCCAAGTGCGGCCTCGCTGCGCGGTGATCGAGAACGATGCGTTTGTAAACTGTTAGCATCGTTGGCACTCTTACCATCGCGCGCTGGCGCGCGTTAGCTTCCACCCGTTATCAACGGAGCGGACGGGTCGTGGCGACGCAGACGAAACCGACCGACGACTCGCGCGACCTCGAGCTGCTCGGCCAGCTTGCGCGCGCGCGGCGAGCGTTGGTCGAGCAGATCGGAAGACGCATCATCGGCCAGCACAAGATTGTGGACGACCTCGTCGCGGCGCTCCTCGGAGGAGGACACGCACTCATTGTCGGCGTTCCTGGCTTGGCAAAGACGCTACTCGTGCAAACGGTTGCTCAAGCGCTGGACCTGAGCTTTTCGCGAGTGCAGTTCACGCCCGACCTGATGCCGAGCGACATAACGGGAACGGAGCTGCTCGAGGAAGATCACGCGACTGGGCGGCGCATCTTCAAGTTTGCCCGAGGGCCGATCTTCGCCAACGTTGTATTGGCAGACGAGATCAACCGCGCTCCCCCGAAAACACAAGCCGCGCTGCTGCAAGCCATGCAGGAGCACGCCGTGACCGCCGCCGGGCAGACGCACAAGCTGCCCGAGCCATTCTTCGTGCTCGCGACGCAGAATCCGATCGAGCAGGAAGGGACGTATCCATTGCCCGAAGCGCAGCTCGATCGATTCATGATGCAGCTGACGGTCGGATATCCCACGAAGGACGAAGAAGAGCGCATCGTCGCCGCGACGACGAGCGACATCGACGTCGATATTCGGCCCGTACTTTCCGCGCCGGAATTACTCGCGCTGCAACATCTCGTGAGGCGGCTGCCGGCGCCGCCGACGGTCGTAAGCTATGCGGTGAGGCTTGCACGATCGACGCGGCCGAACGCGGACGAGGCGACGCCAATGGTGAAGAAGTATGTGAGCTGGGGCGCGGGCCCGCGCGCGTCACAGTATCTCATCCTCGGCGCGAAAGCGCGCGCGGCGATGGACGGTCGCGCCGTTCCCGATTTGGAAGATGTGAATGCGATGGCGATGCCGGTGCTCGGGCATCGCGTCGTGGTAAACTTCCAGGCCGAGGCCGAAGGCGTCACGCCCGAGAGGTTGATCAGCCTGCCCGCTCGCGCCTAACGGCGCGAGCGGAATAGGAACGGCGGGACGTAGCGGCTAGCAGTCGCTTTGCGCGCGGGACGTCACCGCGTTGCTGCCGCGCAGGGCCGCGGCAACCGCCTGGAGCTTCGTCCAAACCTCGAGCGCGCGCCCACGGGACGATGGTCCAATGCGGACCGCCGTGCCCAAACGAGCACTTGCATTCGGATAATGCGTCTGCTCGCCGAAGAGGGTCACCCGTGTGCCGCAGTCCAGCGGGATGATGAGGGCTCGAGCGAACACCTCGTCGTAGCCGAGGATGCCTTTTTCGCGCGGCGCCTGGAATTCAACGACGCCAGGCTGCGAGGTCACGACCGGCAGCCCGTTATCGGCGAACGCAGTTACCAGTTGATTTCGCGCGCTCGCAGGAGAGATGGGAAGATCGAGCGTGATCTCCGCCGCGGGAGCGACTGCGGCGGGGCGCGTCTGAACCGAGGCGCAGGCAGCGAGGGAGGCGAGACAGACGAGCGGCAGGAGCGAGCGGTGGACGGGCATTGGGCCTCAATTAATGCGACGCCGGATTATGGAGACGCTGCACGGGAACCGCTAGGCCTCCTTCCTCCCAGAGCGCCACGCGCGATTGAGATTAGAAGTTGCAAACTGCGCGATGGGTCTTGCAATGCGCGACTCGCGCAATTTTCGATGCTGGCCTTGCAGTTTGCGGGGCGAACGTTTGAATGCGGTGACGGCCCGGACAACGCATCTGCTGTAATGCCAAGCGCATAGCCAAACAGGTATCGGTGTTGCGTATGGGAGGATCAAAGGCCCGCCTGCATTACGCGGGTTGTCTCTCCCTACCTCGGCAGCCCCACCACCTCTTCAGGATTTGCTCATGTTCAACTCCCTCAAGGCCCGGAAGGGCTTCACCCTCATCGAGCTGTTGATCGTGGTCGTCATCATCGGCATCTTGGCCGCGATCGCGATTCCGAAGTTCGCCAACACCAAGACGAAGGCGTACGTGACCGCGATGAAGTCGGACCTGCGCAACCTCGTGACGGCTGAGGAAGCGTTCTTCTCGGATTCGACGTACTACACGACCGCGACGAATCTCGTGACCCGCAACGGCTTCAGGAACACGTCCGGCGTCGGCGTGCCCGCGGTGACTCCGGGTGCTGGTTACTGGTCGGCGACCGTGACGCACAGCCAGATCTCGGGCGGTACCTGCGGTATCGGCGTCAACACGACGAACCCGATCGTTACCACGGCCGGCGATGGTGAGCCCAGCTGCTACGTGCCTTAAGGGATGGGGTCGAGGGGATGGGCTAAGGCATCGGGCCTACGACAGCAGAAGCGCCCCGCGGATTCCGCGGGGCGCTTCGCATTCCTGGTGGATTTAATGGAGATGTTGACAGCAGCCGCCGCTGCCTGATGCCAAAATTGGGTCCATCGTGGAATTCCGGAAGAGAGAGGAGACGAGCTGTGAGAGTTTCGGTGAGCTTTGAGACCTGAGCGCTCAGTTCTGGCCCTTTCCAATCGCCGCGTCGCATCACACCCTCGCTATGCATGGGTGAGATCCGTGAACGCCAGCACGAAAGGGCCCGCGCTGATGGCTCAATGTGACCGCTCCTCGCTCATCACTCCCACGCGACGACGTCTCCGACGCGCACCGTGCCGCCGCTGAGCACTTGAGCAAACGCGCCACCACGCCAGTCTGGCCTCATGGTCTGCTGCAGACCGGGAAGCGCCTCTTCCATACGCTCGCACGGCGTGACTTCACCGCCGATGAGCAATCGTGCATCTCCGATCCGGAGCACCCGATCGCGTGCGCGCGCCAGCTGAATCCCACTCACGAGTAGATTGGCGCGACGGGTCGAGGGATCGAGGTCCGCGTCCAGCTCGGTCATGCACGCGCTCCACGCCTCCTCGGCGAGGATGGTAACCTGTCGACGACGGCTGCGATCGACGCTGCCAGCGACTCCCTGCCCCTCAACGAGGTTCGCCGCGGCCACCTGATCCATCGGTCCTCGGTGCGCTCGCTTGAGCCAGATCGCCACAAGCCGGCCCTGCTCTGCATCGGTGTTTTCGAGCATCGCCACCTTCTTCCGGTACCTAACGGCAAGCGCGCCGCGACCAGCGGCGCGCTTGCGTAAAGCTGTGCGAGTCGAGAGGCTCGCGAAAGGTCCGCTAGAATTGCCCTAGCGACTCACGAGCTCACCAGATCGGTATGTCGTCGATCCAGGTGTTCGAGAGCGGTACGTAGTGGTGGAGCTTCGTTGTCGCGCGCGAGACATAGCACGAGTTGTAGACGTAGCTCTTCGTACCGTTCGCCGTCGCGTTGTCGTTGATGTCACCCGGCGGCGGCTGCACGGCGCCCGGCAACTTGTAATTCAAGCCGCTCACCGTAGCGCCGGCCGTCGTGTTGTTGCCGTTCGACGTCAGCCTACCGCCGACCATGATGATCCCCTGCCACATGTTGCTGCCGGAGATCGTGAAGTCGGAATCGGCGATGATGATCCCGCGGCCGGCGTTAGGCAGCGAGAAGCCGTTCGTGTGGATGCGGATCACGGGCCAACGGCTCGTATCTGCGGAAAACCAGGAAGCGTCGGGAAAGGCATCCGGGGGGACAGTATAGTCCGCCGGCATCGCATTCTGATTGACGATCGCGTTCCAGTCGACGGTCACCATCGGCTCGAGCTGCGCCAGCGTCTTCGAGGTATCGAGCGGCGGATTCCCCGTGGGCGTGAAGTTGCCCGTTTGCGAATAGTCGCCCTTCGGCACCATGATCCCCGCGACAGCGGTCTTGTGGCCGCACTGGTCATTGCCATCGATCTGCCCGGCGGAACCTTGTTTGTTGAGTCCCGAGAGACTCGTCCAGGCACCGGTCACGTTCATCGTGATTGTCGACCACTGCACGATTAAGCCGACCGCGTGCGTGGCGGTGGTCGTGTCGTTACCACGCAGCTTGGTCGTCGAGTCGACGCCCCGCGCACGTATGAAATACAGCGAGGGAATCGTGTCCTTGATGCCCTGCTGCGGACGCAAGAGTCGGGAGACGACGATCGCGTAGCCGCCGGTGGTGGTGAACTGCACGCTGTCCTGCTGGCCCGCCGTGGCGGCGCTCGGGTCGGGCAGGCACGAATTGCCCGCGATGTGACAGATGCTGTCACGCTGGACGAGGAAGCGCTGCAACCCCATCTCGGCGATCTGATAGGCCTTGTTCTGCCCGCGCTGCGCCGTCGAGGTGCTGCCCTCAGCAGCCGTCGCGGCCATACCCGCGGCGAGCGCGAAGCTCAACACGACGAGGAAAATCACAACCAGAGGCAGCGCGAACGCAGCTCTATTTTTGAGTGCTTGCATAACGAGTTCTCCGGAATCCGCTAGAAGCCGGGGTGATTGCGGAAGATCACGGCCGTTTCCATCTTCGACTTCTCGGCCGTCCGCCCAGCCATGTCCGACGGACTCGAGCCCGTCAGCACGAGTGATACTCCAACCAGACTGTCGAGGACGGCCGGCGGAGTAACGGTTGACGTATCGGTGTTGCGAACGAAGAACTTGAAGCGCGCACCGGGATCGAACGGCGCGACCAATTCGTCAGCGTTGCGCCCCTCGACCTTGCGCCACAGCGCGATGCGATTCGAGTAGGTCGTGGACGCCGCGAAATAGTACGTCACATTCTCATAGAGAAAG
>JANWKK010000175.1 GCA_025451425.1 Gemmatimonadaceae bacterium | reverse complement strand
CGCGCGGGTCGTATGCTTCGCGAACGACGCGCAGAAGCGAATCGAGCCCCGGCGTACCTGGCCGCTTTGCGAGCAGTTGTACGATCTCGGGCTCTGCCTCCTTCGGATGATCTCCCCAGGCGAGCGCGTGAGCGAGACCGAGACGGTACTCGAAGCTGTTTGGATCGCGCGCGAGCAGCCGTTTGAACTCTCGCGCGGCCTCGTCATAGCGCCCGGATTGTAGAAGCACAGTCGCGAGCTCGGCGCGGACCGAGGCGTTGGCTTGCGTCGGCGGCGTTCGGCTGCCGCGAGTCGCTCGCTGCCCTTGGAGAAGCGACGCCGTGATGCAAAGGCCGGCGCCAACCAATGCGGCGCACACGACAACGCGCATCGTCTAATTGACGTGCTGGTTGAGCGCGAGAATCTCGCGATAGCGGACGACCGCGTCGCTCGTTCTCCCGACTTCGTTGAGCAAACGCGCAAGCGACAGCAGCGACTCGCGGTCGCGGGGATGACCGCCGACCCATCGCTCGAGCTCTTTGATGGCTCCGCCGCGATCACCGCGCTGTGTCAGATTGAAGACGTGATCCTGCATCGCTTCACGCGGCGTGCGTTTGCCGTTTCCTCGGGCGCGAAGCTCGGCAATGGTATATGGCCGCGCGTATTTCTCGCGCCACGCGTGATCGGCTTCCGCATAACGATCGTAGTCCGCCGCCGTCGGCACGACAGGCGTCGCGAGCTCCGGCGACGGCACCGTGTCCGCGACGAGCTGGTTCAGCACCGGCTCGAGCGAGACCGTACTGATGTGAGCGAACGTGGCAATCGCGCCGGCCGTGAGGCAAGCGGCTGCGAGAAGAAAGGCAATTGCGTAACGCATAATGTCAGCTGACCTTCAACGGCTCGACGAGCTGGCGCACTGCGGCGCCGTCACTTGGAAAATATGCAGATGTCACGCGCAGGGGCGGTGCACCCGACGCGCGCCGACTGCGCAGTCGATCGACGAACGGTGGAACGTCCCGACGGCCGGCCCCGTGCAAATACACGGTGATGCTGTCGTCAGTGCTCGCGGCGAGATCGCCGCTCGCGACTCGCATCGAATTGAGGACGAGGCCGCCGAGTGCGCGGAGCGCCGTCGGATCGCCGCCGTGAATCGTTAGGCGTACGACGGCGAACGGGACAGCGTCGTCGTGCGCCGCGCGCTCGCGGAGCGCCGCCGAAAAGCGCTCGGCGTCGAGCAACGCGCCGGGGGATCCGAGGCTGGCTGGGGTGAGGCCTTCGTCTTCATGAACGGCCGCGGGCGGACGGTTCAGATGACCGCGACGCAGCGCCGCGGCGAGCCGCTGCAGTAGCTCGGGCGCCCCCATGTCGCCGGCAAGTACCTCATCGGCCCCGTCGCGCAGCAGTCGCGCTCGGTCGAGCGAACGAAGGTTGAAGCGCGTGACGACAACGATTGGCGCTCGCGTTGACTCGCGGGCATTCGACCGAAGGATCTCGCGCGCGAGATCGAGCGTCGCGTGATCGGTCTCGATGATCAGCGCCGTAGCGGCCGCCACGGTCGCCGCGTCCTGATGAACCTCGACCTCGTGCTGAAGGCGCAATGTGGAGAGAAGCTCCTCGGTCGGTGATTCGACCACGTGGACGAGGAACAAAGGACCGACGGGGGCCGCGACGGACTCGTTATGTAGCACCGGCTTCCCGAGTGATACGCCGACCGCGGGCTGTCGCAGCGACACGACCTCGAGCTTGCGGACCTCGAGATCGTCCCGAAAGATGCGAAAGACGCCCGCCGCGGCATGAACGAGCGGCTCGACGCGACGATCGTAGTCCGACGCAAGGTCTTCCGAATACGTCAGCAACGCCGTCGCTTGGCTCAGCTCCAGCAGCTCGGCAAGCGCGGCAGCCGCGACTGGCGAGGCAGATCCATCCTCGAGAAGTGGAGCGAACGGGTCGATCGTGAGACGTCGCGGACGATGCTCACTGACGGCTCGGCGGAGGTCCTCGAGTGCATGGTCGGCAGTACCGGCTTTCGCGAGCCGACGGGCGAAGTCCGGGCGATACCGCAGGACGAGCGCGCGGTTCTCCCGGATCGCCGTGCGGAGATCGATGCCCAGATAACCGGCTTGGGACAGCAGATCTTCGCGATTCGCATGCGTGAGCAGCAGCACTTTATCACCGGATCGCAGCCCCTGATTCACAAACTGCAGAGCGTACATCGTCTTCCCCGCGCCAGCACCGCCCGTGAGGAGGTACGATCGGCGTGGGCGGAAACCGCCACAGAGTTGATCGATGGGGACGATTCCGCTTCGAATCATTCAGCTTCGATGTGCGCGCGCCGAGAAGAGGGTGTCAATTCACGTGCCGATCACCGGGGGCCGGCTGCGCCCTGGTGCTCGTGTCGATCCCAGTGACGCGGAGCACACTTCGCGCCCAAATTCTTCGGGCCGCCGAGCACTTACCACCCCAATCAAATCCGATTGTGCCCATCGACTTCCCCGGTGGAATCGAGTTTGCTTCAGCTCGGGTGTATGGCAAGCAGGAACTTCGCCGACCAATCTGGTGTGAACTGGCACGTCTGGAACACCGTTCCGGTCAGCGGTGCCGTGATCAATCCTGGCTTCGAGAAAGGATGGCTGACGTTCGAGGCGGAAACGGGCCTGTTGCGTCGGCTCGCGCCCGTGCCTGAGGGTTGGGAAGACGTCCCCGCGGAGAGGCTGCTGCAATTGTTGGAGAGATCGAAAGCGGTGCCGCGCCATACCGGGCCGATGCGCCGGGTAACGCCGCCAACCGGCCTCGATCGTGACGCGCCGGACCCTGCATGAGGCGGCGTGAAGCCCTACATTGCAGCTTTCCTTATCTCAGGCATGACAGAAGCAATCGACGCAAAAGAATTGGCCTCTCGGGTACGAGGGCTGATCGATCGATTTGACGGCGGCGACGTCCTGACCGTTGCCCGGCGCATTGGCGCTCGGGAGTCGGATCTACGCGCAATACTCGCGGCGCACAGCAGCCAGCCGAGCCTCGCTGCTCTCTCGGCAATCGTGCGTGGTTACGACGTCGACACCTGGTGGCTCATCTGCGGAGAGACCGAGCTGCCCGCGGAATGCCGCGTCGGGACGCTGAATCTTCTCTCTGAGCTCGGGACGACGCTCACGCTGCAACGACGGCTGCACAGCGCTCAACCCAGTGGGAGCGACGGGCTGGCCAACGCCTAACGACGGGTGCCGCGTCGAGCAGTTGGCCGCTGAGCCCATGGAAACGCGCCTCCCGGGGTGGAACTGCCGAGCAGGCTGATGAGTAGAGTAGGAGCCGCCTGCACGCGCGGCGGCTAGTCGTATCGCCCGCGAGCCCATGTTCGTCAGTCTGTGGCGAAAAGCAGGTCCTTTCCTCATCGTTTTTCGCTCCTCGAGGAAAGTGCTACGCTCGGGATGACAAGCGTAGGGCGTCTCGGGATGACAATAGTAGAGTGTGATGTAATGCGGGGACGCCGAGGCGAACGTCGATTATGATTTCAGCATGAGTTTCCACCCGAACGACGTTGCGCGTCGCGGACGGCAGGCGAGTGAGCTGCTGTTGATCGTGATCGGTTTCCTGCTCAGCGCATTCTTTCGCACGCAAATCCTCCGCAACCAGCAATGGGTTCTTCAGTCGGAGGAAAATCGTTTGCGGGAAGTGCCGCTCCCGGCGTCACGCGGAATCATCTACGATCGCGCCGGTAAGATCATCGCCGAAAACGCCGTCGGATATTCGGTCTCGCTGCTCCCGAAGTCGGAGGACTCGCTCCGCGCGACGCTCCAGAGACTGAAAGGGACGATCGAACTCACGCCCAGCCAGATCGAAGCAGCCGTTCGTCGATACCGGCGTGATCGTGCCCGTCCGGCGGTAATCATCCCTGATGCCTCCTTCGACGTCGTGTCGGTACTCGAAGAACATCGAATCGATTTTCCCAGCTTGATCATTCAGTCCGCGCCGAAGCGCTACTACCCTGACTCGGCCGCTGTTGCCGCATTCGTTGGATACACGGGCGAAATAAACGAGAGCGAGCTCGCATCGCCGCAGTTTCAGGGCTACAAGGCCGGACAGCAGATCGGCAAGCAGGGTCTCGAGAAGCAGTACGAGGCAGAGCTGCGCGGGAAAGAGGGAAGCCGCTTCGTCGAGGTGGACGCGCGAAACTCGGTATTGCGCGAGGTCACCGACCGGCAGCTTGAGCCCGTGGGGGCGCCACCGCTTTACACGAACATCGATCTGGATCTCCAGCGATTCGTCGCAAAGCTGTTCGCCGATTCGCTGCAGGGCGGCGTGGTCGCGATGGTCCCGCGAACGGGTGAGGTGCTGGCTCTATACAGTGCGCCGAGCTTCGATCCCAATCGATTCATCGGGGGCGTTTCGGCCGACTATTACGACTCGCTGCGGAACGATCCAAGAAAGCCGCTCTACAACAAGGCGCTGCAGGGAACGTATCCGCCGGGCTCGACGTGGAAGCTGGCGACGGCGGTAATCGCGCTCCAGAACAACGCGGTCACGTTCAACGAACACATGCAGCAGGCGTGTACGGGCGGTTACTACTTTGGTAATCGGTACTGGCGCTGCTGGGACAAGAACGGCCACGGGAGCTTGAATCTCAGCCAGGCGATCGCGAAGTCGTGCGACGTCTATTTCTACCAGCTCGGCTTGAGGCTGCAAGTTTCGCGACTCGTGGCCGGCGGCGTAAACCTCGGCTTCGCGCAGAAATCCGGAATCGATCTTCCCGAAGAGCGCCGGCCGAGCTTCCCGCCGACAGTGCAGTACTACAACGAGAAGTATCCAGGCGGCTGGACACAGGCGGTATCGCTCAACCTCGCGATCGGTCAGGGAGAGAACTCGCAGACTGTCGTGAACATGGCGCACTTCTACTCGGTGCTCGCCACTGACGGCTATGCCGCAAAGCCGCACGTGGCGCGCGTGAAGGAAGAGCGTACGAAGGCACTAAACCTGAGCATCGATCAGATGAATCAGCTGCGCACGGCGTTGGCGAACGTAGCGCAGGCTGGCGGAACAGCGGCGGTTGCCGGTGCCGCGCTCAAGGGATTGCTGGCAGGCAAGACCGGCACGGCGCAGAGCGGCACACGGAAAAACGGCGTCGAGTTGAATCACGCGTGGTTCGTGGGATTCGCGCCGGCGGACAATCCGAAAATCGTCGTCGCGGTGATGCTGGAATTCGGCGGCCACGGCACGCGCGCGGCGAACATCGCGTCAGCGATCATAGCGCACTATCTGCACTCGAACATAACGAGCACGCTGCAAACCGAGGGATGACAGTGGTGGTTGGTGGCGAGCAGTTGGTGGTTAGTGATTGATTGTTGTTTTACAGTGGAGTGAGCGGGATCGATGAAACAGCAGCGAGAACCGTCTCTCCCGTGCCGTCTCCGTCCCCTACGATGTTCGAATCGCGCTCCTCCGGCGCCATCCCGCTTCGCGTCTTCTCGGCATTGCTCGTGGGATCGGGCTCGTCCCCGTCGCCAACTTTCTTTCCGCAGGGCGCGGGGATCGAACGTGGTACCGCTATCGAGCGCCGCAGCGGCGCGCTAGCCGCGACGCAGCCTTCGCGCCCTACGATCGGCTCGTATATCGTTAGGCTGGCCACTCTTACTGGCCAGGGGGCAGCCGGAAGATGGCCAGTTGCGGTTTGATCGCGCTCGGTAGCGCGACGCCGCCTGGTCCGGCGAACTGAATCGTGACTGTCGCCGCAGTCGTCGGCGTGTCGAGACGGAAGTACGAGCCCGTGCCCGGATCCATCACCGCGGTCGACGTATCCGCAGTGATCGAGAAGAGCTGAACCGGAAAAGCGAGCGGGACGTCGGAAGTGCCCGAGGTGACGAACAGCCGATTCCAAAGCTGCCGCACGTTACGCGAAGCGAATCGATCGGCCGCGGGCGCCGTGGTGCGCGGCAGCCCGACGAGACTGTCCGTAAAGAGTGAAAGTCCGAAATCCGCAAAGAGAGATGGGAACTGACGACCACTCACGTTTTCGATGTTGGCCACACCAGTGTGTGTATTCTCGTCCAGTTGCTTGAAGACGCTGGATCCCATCTGATCGCCGAGCCAGCGCATGAGCAGCCAATCGCCACCGCGCCAGGAAAACCCGTCGTCGGCATCGCTGTGCAATGTCACGCTCGCAGTGTCCGGAAGCAGCGCGTACTGGTACGAGTCGTACAGGAAGTCTGAGACGAAGCCCTGCGACGAATCGGGGAAGAGCTGCGAGGGGTCGGTGCGGCAAGCCGTCCCCGGACATTTCTGCTCATAGTAGACCGAGCCGAGCTCCTCGGCGACAATGCTCAATCCTTCGTCGAGCCAACCATATTCCGGATCGCCACCGTGGACAACGACGTGCTGCGAGAAGGAAATGAGATGTTGCAGCTCGTGCAGGAAGGTCGCCGGTACGCTGAAGCCGACGTCGTCGACCGAATGCGCGCAGCTCTTCGCGCCATTCGGATCGGGTACGATGGAGTAGAAGATCTCGCCGTTGTTTGAGCTGGCACTACCAAGTCCGCCGAGATCGTCCTCGTCGAAGAAGCCAGCGACATAGCCCTGCGTCGTACAGTCACTCGCCGTCGTCAGCGCGTTGACCACCGGCGTCATCAGCATGATGACGTGGCCATTCTGATCGATGTCTGATGGGGGACCGAAATTCGTGACGTCAATGGGATACAGCGTTTGATCGAAAAGCTGCCCGAACGCGTTCAGCTGATCGGACGTGAACCCGTTCGCGGGAGAGAGCGTGTCCACGTAGATCAGAACATCGGTGCCTGCGTATACCAGCCGCGCCGACACCGTGGCCGTCGCGCTGCCAGTGTTATTCGAGAGGACCTGGAAATTGCGCACGCTCCCGAGCGACGGGATGGTCGTCGCGCTGATCGACGCGCTCGGCGATACGGCTCGCGAGAGCGAATACGACCGTGACCACTTACCGCTTTTGAGCTGCTGTCGCGCGCGGCCGCGCAGCATCCGATCGAACGCGAGCTGCTTCGCGCGCGGACGTTTGATCGCGACATCGGTTGAGCTCAGCGAGGTGGTCGAGCGGGAAGCGAACGGGCTCGTGCGCGCGAGAGTGCGGAGCGCAGAAATGGCGGTTCCAGAGCTCACGTGATATGGCACGAACGCGTTCGGAACCAGCGAGGCGGCGAATTGAGCGACCACCAGATAGCTCGCACCATTTCCGGCGAGAGTGACCGTCGTGCCACCATTGCTGCAATCGGCGACGGCCGTCTGAGCGGCGCTGAGCTGAAGGGTCCCGCTGATCGAGCAGGGGTTGACCGAGAACGAAGTTCCGTTGTTCGGTCCCGTGGTTGCGTCGTTATTCGAGCAGCCTGCGGCCGCCAGGAGTGCGAGCGCAAGCGAATAGATCGGATTTCTGCGCATGGAATTGTGTGTGGACGGATCGAGTACGGACATGTTCCTGATTTGACGTTCCACAATCAGACACGTGAAGGTGGAGTTACCCCACGGCGAGCCCGTCGGCCGCTTCCGGAGCGTTCGCGATTCGTTAACTCCGGGATCGACTGGCGTCGAGGGCGGCTCGGCGGGCATATTGGGCCGCAATTCCCCCCGCCTCCCGAACGGCACCCTTTAACCGTCCCATCCATGCGATCAACTCGTCGATTTCTCACCATCGGCGCGGCGGTCACGCTTGCCGGCTTTCCGGTTCGCGGTCACGCGCAGCAACCCGACGCTACGAAGAGCAAGAAGCCCGATCTGCCCTTGAGCGTCGCGCGGCACGTCAACTTCACGACTACGAAGGGATCGTGGATGTCGTTGGACGTGAGCCCGGACGGGCGCACGATCGTGTTCGATCTGCTCGGGGATCTCTACACGTTGCCGATCGCCGGCGGGACGGCGACGCGCCTAACGAGCGGGCTGGCGATGGATGTGCAGCCCCGCTTCAGTCCCGACGGAAAGAAGATCGTTTTCATATCGGATCGCAGCGGCGGCGATAATGTCTGGACCCTGTCACTCGACAAACGGGATACCGTCCAAATCACGAAGGGCAACGACAATCTCTTCGCGTCTCCGGAGTTCACGCCCGACGGCAAGTACATCGTCGCGGCAAAATCGGGAGGCCTGGGCGGTGCTGCCAAGCTCTGGATCTACCATGTCGATGGCGGTTCGGGCGCGGCACTCGTCCGCGAGCCGGCGGCGCTCAAGGTCACTGGGCCGACGGTGAGCCACAACGGCCGGTACGTCTGGTACGCGCGACGTCAGGGAGACTGGCAATACAACGCCATTTTCCCGCAGTACCAACTCGCTGTGTACGATCGAGAAACGGGCACCAACACGGTCATGTCGTCCCGTTACGGGTCGGCGTTCCGTCCGCAACTCTCGCACGATGGCAAGTGGCTGGTCTATGGCTCGCGATTCGAGACGAATACTGGCCTTCGCATCCGCAACCTTGAGAGTGGTGTTGAGGATTGGCTCATCTACCCGATCCAGCGTGATGATCAGGAATCGCGCGCGCCGCTCGACGTCCTGCCGGGCTACGCCTTCACGCCCGATGACAAGGCAGTCGTCATCTCGTACGGCGGCGAGATCTGGCGCGTCCCTGTCGACAAGTCGAAGCCCGAGAAGATTCCGTTTACGGCCGACGTCTCGATCGACGCCGGTCCCGAAGTGCGCTTCGCGTACAAGGTCGACGACGCAACGAGCTTCACCGCGCATCAGATCCGCGACGTCGCGCCATCGCCTGACGGCAAACGGCTCGCCTTCGTGACGCTCAACCGGCTTTACATGGCCGACCTACCTAACGGCGCCCCTCGACGAGTGACGACGGAAGACGTCGGCGAGTTCTACCCGACCTGGTCGCCGGACGGGAAATCGATCGCGTTCGTGACGTGGAACGACAAGACGGGCGGCCAGATCTACAAGGTCGCCGTTGACGGTAGGGCCGCGCCGCAACAGTTGACGAAAGCGCCAGCGCTGTACTCGCAGCTCGCCTGGTCGCCGGACGGCAAACGTATCGTTGCCGTGAAGGCAGCCGCGCGCGACATGCAGGAAGCGTTAGGCTTTTTCGGCGGTGGCCTCGGCACGGAATTCGTCTGGGTTCCGGCGAATGGCGGCGACATGGTCGTCATTGGGCCGAGCGGCAATCGCACGCACCCACATTTCACGACGGACAGCACTCGCATCTTCGCCTACAGCGGCGAGGAAGGTCTCGTCTCGATGCGCTGGGACGGCACTGATGTAAAGTCGCTCATCAAGGTGACGGGGCCGCTGCCGGCGATGGGCACATTGGACGACGATCACACGAGCAGCGTCGACATGCCGATGCCGACGACGTATGAGCTCGAGCAGAATCCAACGCCACCGCCGGCGTCGGAAGTCGTCATGGCCCCGCGTGGCGACCGCGCGCTGGCACAGGTTGGCAACGACCTGTATGTCGTGACGGTTCCTTACCTCGGCGGTCCGACGCCAACGGTGTCCGTCGCGAATCCGGCAGCCGCGGCCTTTCCAGTGCGACGCCTCACTGATATCGGCGGCGAATTCCCTGTTTGGAGTTCCGATGGCAACAGTGTGCACTGGGCGATCGGTAATGCTTTCGTCTCGTATGACCTGAATCGTGCAAAGGTGGTCGACGACAGCATCAAGGCGGCCGCACGGGCCAAGGGCGACAGCGCCAAGCCGGACAGCGCGAAAACCGATTCGACGAAGAAGGCAGCGCTGCCGACTGGCTACAAGCCGATCGAGCACCGCATAGCGATTGGCGTGAATCGCGACATCCCGCAGAGCAACGCGGTGCTGCGCGGCGCTCGCGTGATCACGATGAAGGGCAATGAAGTGATCGACGACGCCGATATCGTGATTCACGACAACCGCATCGTCGCCGTGGGGAAGCGCGGAAGCGTCACCGTGCCTGCGGGGGCACAGGTGATCGACGTCGCCGGCAAGACGATCGTTCCGGGATTCGTCGACATTCACTATCACCCCCAGTGGCTCATCCCGCGCATTCACACCGCGCAGGTGTGGCAGTATCTCGCGCAACTCGCGTACGGCGTGACGACGACGCGCGACCCGCAGACGGCCACGACTGACGTTCTCACATACGAGGACGAGGTCGAAGCCGGGCACATGATCGGACCTCGCATCTACTCGACGGGGCCGGGCGTCTTCAACGGCGAAAATCTCAAGGATCTCGAGCAGACGCGAAACGTCTTGAAGCGCTACGCAACGTACTATGATACGAAGACACTCAAGATGTACATGACCGGCAACCGCCAGCAGCGCGAGTGGGTGATCATGGCCGCGAAGGCGCTCGGTTTGATGCCGACGACCGAGGGCGGCCTCGACTACAAGCTCAATCTCACACACGCCATCGACGGCTACTCCGGGATCGAGCACGCGTTACCGATCGCGCCGCTTTATGACGACGTGGTGCAACTCTTCAAGCAGACCGGCGTCACCAATACACCAACGTTGATCGTGTCGTACGGCGGCCCCTTCGGTGAGAATTACTGGTATACTCATACCAACGTTCACGGCGACGACAAGCTGCGTCGCTTCACACCCGAAGCGGAGCTCGATGCGAAGACGCGTCGTCGCGGACTCGGCTCAGGTGGCAGCCCCGGGCCGGGCGGATGGTTCATGGACGAGGAGTACGCCTTCCCGCTCCACGCCGCTTTCGCGAAGAAGGTCGTTGAGGCGGGTGGCCGAATTGGTATCGGCAGCCACGGCCAGCTCCAAGGTCTCGGCTACCAGTGGGAGCTGTGGATGATGGCGTCCGGCGGCATGTCGAACCACGACGTGCTGCGCACGGCAACGATTCTCGGCGCGGAGGGCATCGGCATGGGCGCCGATCTCGGCTCGCTCCAGAATGGCAAGATGGCTGATCTCGTCGTGCTCGATAAGAACCCGCTCGACGACATCAAGAACACAAATACGATTCGCTTCGTAATGAAGAACGGCCGGATGTACGACGGCAACACGCTCGACGAGGTCTACCCGAGCAAGAAGGCGTTGCAGCACTTCGTGTGGCAAGACGGGGCGCCCGGGGCGGTGAGTACGGGGACGCCCTGAAGAGGGTAGATAGGGTGGAGGGTAGAGGGCTTCACCCTCCACCCTCCATCCACCCTCTACCATCTAAAACGTTATCCCCACCGTGATCGGAAAGAAGCCCTGACTCGGGGTGCTACCGATGTAGGTGTAACGGCCTTCGAAGATTACGCTCATCCCGGTGAGCGGGAGATAGTATCCCAGCCCGGCATTGAAGCCGAAATTCCAGTCCCGATTCGTGTCTCCGAAGAAGGTGTTCACGTCGTTCGATCCGTACGTCCCGATTCCGCCGGTCAGGTAGAGACCACCGTTCGTCGATGGCGTACCCATGTTGAAGGTGCCATCAAGAGCGAGTCCAAAGATGCGATGCTTGGCGCCAGACTCGCCGGAATTATCGCTCCACGCCAACTCGGTGAAGCTGCCTTCTACGCGAACGCCTAGCGGGACGAGCGCCTGGTGCATACCGAGCGCGACCGAGACAGTGTAGCCGGAATTCGTGTAGTTCGAGAGGTCGCTCACGGGAGCAGCAAGACCCGCGGCTGCGGTGAAGTTGTAGCTGGGCATACCGGGAATTTGAGCGCCAGCTCGGAGCGGAGTCAGGACGGCGGCTGCGAAGAGATAGCCAAACATCGAAATCAGCGTTCGCAGCTGGAGGGGACGTGCGGTCATTGCCAGATCTCCCAAGAGATTCGAAATCAAGAACGGGGCGCGATTGGTTGCGCCAACCGTGGTTGGCGCATCCTCCTCGCACTCCCCGTTCCAGTTTCGGCCTGCTGTGCTCGTCTTAGCGAGTTATTCGCGCTGGCCCAGAGTCACTGTCATCTGCCGGCGCCGGCGAAGCAGCTCGATTCGCGCCGACTGACGCGCCTCCACCGCTGCCCGCAAACGATCCGCCGTAACCGGCGCGCCATCGATGCTGAGTAGCACATCGCCGTTTCGGATCGGTGACCATGACGCATCCGCCTGAAGGACGAGCAGGCCACGCTCGCTACCGTCGCCGAAATAGTCCGCGAGGTCATCACTCACCGGACTGAGCGTCAGGCCTGGCACGTCGGTGGTGCTCCCTCGTTTAGTGGAGGAGCGATCGCCGAAGTCGTCACTGCGGCGACGCATCTCTTGCGCGGAACGGAGTCGCCGCTGGATCATGGCCAAGTCTCGTGCTGACTGCGCAAGGGAGTCGCCGAGCGGCGACATGCCTTCGTCGTCAGACATGCGGCGCAGCTGCGCCTGCAGATCGGAAAGCGCCTGAATGGCGTTGGCCACTGTGCTAGGCTTTGTCGACGCATCCATGGCAACGGCGACAGCCGTTGGCGCAGACGGTGTCATCGTCATTGGTGTCGGCGTCGCGGCAGTGATGCTACCGTTAGGCGTCGCACTGCCGACCAGGACCGTAACCGCCTTGAAGCGGCCGCCGCTGAAGACGCGGATCGTCGCTTGTTCGCCGTCGCGTAAACCGTGAAGAGTGCGATTGAGGCGGCGCATCACGGCGTCCGACGCGCCGGTGCGGCCGATGTCCGATGGATCGAGGCGTAGGCTCACGCCGTCGATGTCAGCGAGACGATTCCCCTCGTCGATTCCCGCGCGGTCGGCCGGACCGTCACGCATCACCTGCGTGACGAGCAGACCCAAGGTGTCGCGATCGGTACCGGACGAGCCGAGGGTTAGGCCGAGGAGCGCGCGTACATCGGGCGCGTCGCTATCGGTGGGAGCGTTCGTGCTCGTGCGCTTCGGCGATCCGGGATCGCTCGGGAAGCGGCGAAACTGTGCGTGGACCGAGCACGGGACGGTGCTCAGAGCGAGCACCGCCGCGGCGAACAATGTTTTGTATCCTCTCATGTGTGCTTCCTGTTGAACAATCGATTGTCAGGTCCAGCGACTATTCTTCACGCGAGCGGTTGGAACGCGGTGCTTGATCCGGCTGATCGAGCTCGCCCTCGCCGCGCGAGTCATCTTGCTGCACGCGCGGTCGTGCTTTGCCTTCGGCGACGATTCGCCGCGCCGTGACGAGATGCTCCGTGAACCATTCGCCACGCGGACCGTCACCGAGCACGTCGTAACGAACGCCACCTCCACTCGCCGTCGAGTGAATGATTCGGTCGTGACCGGCGAAGATCGCGACATGATCGATGCTCGTACCGTCGTTGCCGAAGAAGAGCAAATCACCTGGACGAAGTGAGCCAACCTTCGTCGAGACCTCTTCGCCCAATTCGGCAATCGCATGCGCCGTGCGCGGTAGCGACACACCTTCTTGTGCAAAGACGTACTGCACGAACCCCGCCGCGTCAAATCCCAAATTTGAATCGGTACCCCCGGACAGGTACGGCGCGTCAACGAGTCCTTCTGCGCGATCAAGAACTCGGGCAGTAATTCGCGCCGCCGATTCTGCCGTCTCGAAATGATCCAGCTCCGCGGCCTCGATAGGCAGGATGACTCCGGTCGCGGTGGTCGCAACCGACTCCTCATGGCGCCCGCCGAAGCTGATCGATAGACCAGCGCGGAACTCCCAGTTCCTGCTCGTGCCGATGGCGATGACACTGTCGCTGTGTAACGAACGACGGCTTCGTGCTTCGGCGGTCACGCCGAGCCATCCAAGCACATCATGGTACACCCCGACGCCGTAGCTCCACGTCGCGTGGCTCGTGTCGGGCGCACTGTTGGGACTCACACCTACACCGCCAATCCCGACGAACGCATAAGGCGAAAAGCCGAGGAGAATTGATCTGGCGACCGGCAGTGTGCGAAATGGCGCGAGGATGAGATCTGCATCGACGGTCCATCCACTTACACCGATCGGAAGGCCATAGCCGTAGTCATAGCTCTGACCGCCGTAGTATCGACACTGGTATCGATCGCAGCGGTAGGAGTACGGATCGTTCTGACTGGAACTGTTGTCGCCATTGTTGAAGTTGAGTGCCCCGCTCGCCCGGAAACCCCAAACGCCGCTGAAGCCAGTGAGGCTCAGGCCGGCGAAGAGCGGATCCGTTGGTGAATCCTTTCGCGCGAAAAAGAAGTCGAATAGGCCTGGACCCTGCGCGGCGAGTGGTTGATAGGGCAAGAACAAAAACAAAGCGATGGCAACGAGCAGGGCACGGTGGGGTGAATTTTTTAGTCGCTTCATAATTCTGCCTCAGCTGTCTCGTGGTCGCCTTTGCTCTAGACACACAGACGTTGCCAAACCCCTACGATTTCGGGGCTCTCGGGCGATGGCTTTCAACCAATACCAGATGACCCACGCCAGTGCGGCATCTTTGGGATTGTTGTGAGGTTACGAGACTCATCCGCCGGTTGGCTCGATTCTGCCTAACGGCGCTGGCTCTTTTACGCCCGTTGGATCGTTCGCTTTGACGAACGAGCCTCTGCCGTCCTACCTTGGCGGCATGACGCTCGATCAAGCAGTCGAACAGGTGCAGCTCACCTACCCGCAGGTGTACTACGCGTGTCACACGCGACACCAGCGGAAACGGTCTACAGATCTCCGGCTGTCACAGCGCGACGCCGCGATCCTTGCTCACTTGAGCCCCGATGCACCGCGTGTGCCGACGCAGCTCGCGCGACATCTCGCCATCGCGCGGTCGACACTTTCCGAGGCACTCAAGAAGCTCCAGCTGCTCGATTATGTACGCAGAGTCTCCGACGCGAACGGCGATGGCCGGCGTGTTGGCCTTCTCCTCACAGCGAAAGGACTTCGCGCCATTCGCGAGACTTCGGTCCTCGAATCGGCGCGGCTCGAGGCAGTGCTCCGTTGCGCGTCGGCGTCCGATCGTGCAGTAATCGCTGCTGGGCTCGCGGCACTCGCCGATGCGTGCCGCCGATATCGTGACGTCGCGTCCTCGAAAGGAGGCACCCGCTGATGCGTTATGTGTACATCGGCATCGCCGCGCTCATCGTGCTCGTCCTGCTCGTCGCGGTCGTGGGTTGGATGCTGCCGGTTCGTCACAGGGCGACTGTTGAGAGAACATACAAGGCGTCGCCGACGGCATTGTT
>JANWKK010000174.1 GCA_025451425.1 Gemmatimonadaceae bacterium | reverse complement strand
CACTCATACGTCGTATATGACTATCGCTATCGACGTGCTTCCGGGAGGCCATGGCGCTTGGCCTCCGCATCCGGTACATCGATCGCCATGCGCAGGAGCGCCGTCGAGAACACTTTGCCTTGCGCGTCGGTCTTGAGCGAGAGCGTGCCGCCGCCGTCCAATGCGCCGTGCAGCAGAAAATTGAGCGCTTTGAGATTCGGCAACTCGTAGCGTTCGACGTCACCCGTTATGACACCGCGAAAATGATCGCGGACCCGGTCGCGCGTGACGTACTTCTCGATCAGAGGGTACCACTCTGGTTTGAGCGCGATCAACCCGACGTTGGCCGTGTCACCCTTGTCCCCGGATCGCGCGTGCGCGATATCGACGAGCTGAACGCGCATCACGCCACCTCGACTTCGGTCCGTACAACGCGCTTGTCGATCAGCGCCGGCCAATAGGCAACGATCTCTTCGACTTTGGGACGTCCGCCGGCAAAGCCGGTGACTGTCGGAGGTCCATTCAATACGAGTGGGGCAAGCTCGCGGGTGAAGCGCTCGACCGAGGCGCGATCCGACGATCTCACGCCGATACGAAGCTGAACCTCTGGGGCATCGTGGCTTTCGCCGGAGAGAGGTCCATGCGCAGCCGAGACGCCAACGAACTCGGTGAGTATTTGATCAAATCTCAGGCCGAGGCGCTCCAGTCGCGCGCGAAGCACCTCATCTGCCTTACGAGCTTTGTCGAGCGCGTCCGGCCACGCGTACACGAGCGTCCCGACCGCTTTGAAACCGGCGCGATACGCAATGGAGACCTTGAGCTTGTCCGTCGGTGGGCGGCCCTTGATCCCGAAGACGCGAACTCGATCCGCCCCTGCCGGAGCGAGTGCAATCGACGTGAAATCAGCGATGACGTCGGGCGTGATGTATGAGTGCGGATCCCCCATCTCGTACACGAGCTGCTCAGTGATCGATTGCACCGAGATCCTGCCGCCGGTGTGAGGGTGTTTAGCAATTATGAAGGTGCCGTCCGGATTGGCCTCGACGATCGGATAACCGACATCAGCGAGATCCGGAATGTTGCGCCAATCGTAGAGACAGTTCCCGCCTGAGCACTGGGCGCCGCATTCGATGATGTGCCCCGCGACGATCCCCGCGGCGAGCTTGTCCCACTCCGTTGCCGACCAGCCAAACTCGTAGCGGATCGGTGCCATCGTGAGTGCCGTATCGGTCGAACGTCCGGTGATGACGATGTTGGCACCGCGATCGAGCGCTTCGACAATCGGCACCGAGCCGATATATGCGTTGGCGGAGAGAACGCGATCGCGAACGTCCGCGATCGGCTCGCCCGAATCCATGTTGCGCAGCTCGTGGCCCGCGGCGATGAGCTCGTCGAGTCGCGGCAAGAGATCGTCACCCGTTACGACACCAACTCGCACGTCGCCGCGCACGCCACCACGGTCGGCGACACCGCGAATGGCCTCCGCGCACGCGGGCGGATTGACGCCGCCGGCGTTCGCGATCACGCGCACGCCACGCTTCGCGATCGCCGGCAGAATGCTTTCGACCGCGCCGACGAAGTCGCGCGCGTAGCCGAGCTTCGGATCGCGCTCCTTCTGTTTCTGCAGAATGGACATCGTGACCTCGGCCAGAGAATCGAGCATGAGGTAATCGATGTCCCCGCCTTCGACCTGCCGGCGCGGCGCCTCCAGCCAGTCCCCCCAGAACCCCTGTCCGGCGGCGACTCGGACAGGCTGCTTCGCGCGAGTTGCCGTCATGCGTCGTCGACCTGTGCTGGCAGGACGAATGCCCCGAGGTGCGGCCCCGTGTTCTGCATTGCGGCATTGAGCGCCATCGCGACAACGTCGCGTGTCTCTTCAGGTGAGACAAGCGCGTCGACGTAACCACGCGCGGCTGCATAACGAGCATCGAGTTGATGCTCGTAGTCCTCGCGCATCTCTTCCACAGCCTCGGCAACGTCCGCGGCGAGCGGCTTCCCGCGCTTTTTTGCCTCCTCGATCGCCGGACCGTGTACCGCCTGAATCGCCGACTCTCCCTCCATCACCCCCATCCTTCCAGTCGGCCAACTGAAAATGAAATCGGGATCGAAGCCCTGACCCGCCATCGCGTAGTAGCCAGCGCCGGACGCGTGATTCACAGTAAGCACGAGCTTCGGCACGCGCGCCGTTGCCATCGCCTCGACGAAACGAGCGCCTGCGCGAATGATGCCTTCGTGTTCCGCCTCCGGGCCAACCATGAACCCCGAGACATCCTGAACGAACAACAATGGAATTCGCTGCCGATCACAGCGCTCGATGAAGAACGCGACTTTCTCGGCGCTCTCGGCATAGAGAATCCCGCCAAAGCGCGGCTTCTCACCGGGACGCCCCTTGATGAGCCCACGCTGATTCGCGATGAGCCCGACACCGATGCCGCGAATACGGACATCACCGCAAATCATCTCTTTCGCGAGCCCCGGCTGGAATTCATCGATAACACCACCGTCCACAAGCGAGCGAATCACCTCGTGCATGTCATAGGACATACGATGATCCGACGGCAACAGATCGTACAAATGAGCAGCGTCCGGCTCCGTTCCATCGGACGGCGAGCAGCGCTTCTGCTCCGGCAGCATGGTGACGAGCTCCCGCAATTTCGTTAGGCAAGCAGTGTCGTCATCCACGGCATAATGCGCGACGCCGCTCGTCTCGGTGTGCGTCGCCGCCCCGCCGAGTGTTTCGGAGTCGATGGTCTGCCCGGTCGCGCCCTTCACGAGGTTGGGACCGCCGAGTCCCATGAACGACGTGCCCTTCACCATCACGATGAGATCCGACAGCGCGGGCAGATATGCCCCGCCAGCGATGCACGGTCCCATCACCGCGGCGATCTGCGGAATCCGCAGAAAACGTCGCATGATCGAGTTGTAGTAAAAGAGCCGCGCCGCGCCGTACTGGCCAGGGAAAACACCCGCTTGGTATGGCAGGTTCACTCCGGCCGAATCGACGAGGTAGATGATCGGAATGCGGCAGCGCATCGCGGCTTCCTGCGCGCGCAGCATCTTCTTGATCGTTTCCGGCCACCACGAACCGGCCTTGACCGTCGCGTCGTTCGCCACGATGACGACGCTGCGTCCCTCGACGATCCCGATTCCGGTGACCACTCCGGCTGCTGGCGCGGCCTCGTCGTACTGGTCATACGCGACGAGCAATCCGATCTCGAGAAACCGTGTGTCTCGATCACAGAGTCCCGCAATTCGCTCGCGCGCGGTGAGCTTACCCTGCTTGTGCTGCTTAGCAATGCGATCGGGGCCACCGCCCTGGCGCAGCTGATCTTCGAGCGTGCGCACCGCCGATACCATCTCGCGCAGTCGCGAATGGCCGCCCTCGACCTTGCGCGCGGTTCCGCCTGCTGCTCCCCTCCCGGCCGTGCCCGTCACGCTTCCTGGCGCTGTCGCTCCGCGAACCAGCCGCGAATGTAGTCCACGAGATCACTCGTCCGCGTTCCCGGCCCAAAGAGCTTCCCAATTCCGCTCTGGTGAAGCTGCTCCATATCTTCGCGCGGAATGATGCCGCCGCCGGTGATGAGAATATCATCACGGCCCTGCTCTGCGAGCAGATGGCGAACGCGCGGAAAGAGCGTCATGTGCGCACCGCTCAGCACCGAGAGCCCAACGACGTCGACGTCCTCCTGGATCGCGGCGTTCGCGATCATCTCCGGCGTTTGGTGCAGTCCCGTGTAGATCACTTCCATGCCCGCGTCACGCAGGGCAGCGGCGACGACCTTGGCACCTCGGTCGTGGCCGTCAAGGCCTGGCTTGGCAACGAGCACGCGAATTGGACGCATGTAAAAGAGTAGAGAGTGGAGCGTTGTGCGTGGAGCGTGGCCAAAAGCTAGCGGCGCTGCTTGCGGCCGGGCAACTTGCGCACCGGTCGCGGCTTCCGTGCAACGAGGAGCATCTCGCTCGAGCGACGCGTCAGTGGTCGATCGCGCCAGCCATCATACGCCTCCTCGACGATGAGACCGACCACGTTACACAGCTCAGCGAGCCGAGTCGCCGTGTAGAGGCGGATGCGATGCTCGCGGCTCACGGAGCCACCCCGGCCGCGCCAGCGCGATTCGACGGTGAGAATGCCGGAGAGCGGATCGAAGCTCCGTTCCTGCGCGTGGAGCGTTCCGTCCGACGTCTGCCACCAGTCGCGATCGAGGAACCGCGCCATCACGCCGTCACGACTCCCGCCGTGCCACATGAGTGTCCCACCGGGCGCGAGCACTCGCGCGAACTCACCCAGAACGCGCTGATCGTCCGCAGGATCGGCGAAGAAGCCGAAGGACGTGAAGAGTTTGAGGACGGCGTCGAAGCGTCCCGTCCACTCGGGAAGCAGCTGGCGCATGTCACCGCGATGGTACTCGAGGCCCGGTCCCGTACCCCGCTTCCTGGCTCGGGCGAGGAGCGTCGTCGATAGATCGAACCCATCAACGAGAAATCCCGCCTCAGCGAGCAGATGACTGTGTCGTCCCTGACCACACGGTACGTCGAGCACCCGCGAGCCCGTTGGCAGCCCGAGCACGTCGATGACGCGCGCTACCTCACGTCGATCGCGCTCGAGCGTGAATAGCGGTTCGTACTCGCGCAGATACTTGGCGTCGAAGTACTGCGCCCACCACTCGGCTTGCCGAGGCGTCAGAAGAACACCGGCTCCCGATACGCACCGAACACACTCTCGAGCGCGGCGCGGATCTCGTACAGCGTGCAATAGCGCCGTGCGCACTCGAGGATGTAGGGCATCGTATTATCCGTACCCTTTGCGGCCGTTCGCAGCGTGTCGAGGGCCTGACGACACGCCTCGTCGTTTCGCACTTGACGCATTTTTGCCAGACGCTCGCGCTGCGATCTGTCGGTTTCCTCGCCCACTCTGAGCAGTGGAATCGTCAGCTCGGGTTCGTCGGTGACGAATTCGTTCACGCCGACAATCACGCGCCGGTGCTGCTCGATCTCCCACTGCTGGCGCGCCGCCGATTCGGCGATCTTGCGTTGGAACCAACCCTGCTCGAGCCCGCGCACCACACCGCCGACGCGCTCGATCTCGGTGAACAGCGACTCCGCTTCCTGTTCCAGTTGATTGGTCAGCGACTCGAGATAGTACGAGCCGCCGAGCGGATCGACGACGTTAGGCACTCCCGTCTCGAAGGCCAGCAGTTGCTGTGTGCGGAGCGCCACTTGCACCGCCTGCTCGGTTGGCAGCGCAAGCGTCTCGTCCATCGAATTCGTATGGAGCGATTGCGTACCGCCCAGCACTGCAGCGAGTGCCTGGTATCCAACGCGGACGACGTTGTTGATCGGCTGCTGCGCCGTGAGGGTAACGCCCGCCGTCTGTGAGTGAAAGCGCATCATCCACGAGCGAGGACTGCGCGCTCCGTAGCGCCCTTTCATGTGCCGGGCCCAGATGCGGCGCGCCGCACGCAACTTTGCGATCTCTTCGAAGAAATCGTTATGAATGTCCCAGAAGAACGAGAGCCTCGGCGCGCACTGAACGACGTCGAGGCCCCTGGCGATCCCGCGCTCCACATAGGT
>JANWKK010000173.1 GCA_025451425.1 Gemmatimonadaceae bacterium | reverse complement strand
CGGAGTACCGACAATCGAGACGAAGGCAGCATGGAGCGGCGCCATACTCGTATCGCTCACGAGGCCGTCGATGGTACCAAGCTGCGACGGCGTGGAGCTCACGACGACGACCTGTGCGCCGAGGCGGGGCGCCGCGACTGCCATCGCGAGTGAAAGGGCGAGGAGCCAAGAAAGAGTGCTACGCATCATCACATCCTTGAATGAAGACCGCCTCCGAGACGAAACCGGAGGCCGAAGTGCTTCTCGGCCTCCGGCTTCGTTCAGATATCCTAACCAACTACCGCGCCGCCGCTATGGTGCGCAGTCGTTGAGACCATTGGGTCCAAGCATGTTGGCGCCGGTCGCGCCGACCCGCGTGAGACATTCAGCCTGTATAATCGGATTCACAACGGCGACGAAATTCTTGTTCGGTCCGGATGTCACGTCAAGTGGAAGCAGATTCAACTTGCCATATCGCCGATAGTCGATCCAGCGGTCACCCTCCATCATGAGCGAATAGCGTTTTTCGTAGAGGATACCGAGCAGAATCTGGTCGGAAGTCGAAGCGGGTGTGAGCGTCGACGCCGGCAAGCCGCCAGAGAATTGCCGCACGGTGTTCAGATCGGCAATGGCTCCGGCGAGATCTCCCGTCGCGAGCCTCGCCTCGGCGCGAATGAGAATCAACTCTTCATTTCGAATAATCGGAATCGACGAGGCCACTGCCGGCCAGATGCTAAAGCCGAGCGTCGACGACCCCGTCGTCGGGCCGGCCGCGGTGACGGGTCCCTGGCGCGATGTCAATCCTGTGCGGATCTTCGCCGTATAGCGGTCATCAGGTGTAACGCCGTCCGCCTTGAGCTGCGCGTCCGCCTGAAACGACATGTGGGCGTACAGGTTCGTGTTGACCGCCTGTGAAAGCGGATTCGGCAAGTCCGGCGCTGCCGCATATGTGTCGTAGACGCCGACGTCGAACTGGGCTCGCGTAGTTGCCGCCGCGTTCAGGAAGGAGCTTTGTAGAGCTGTGAGCGCGGCGGTCCACGCAATGACTCCGCCACCGGCCGTCGCGTAATGGGCCTCGGCCTTCGCCTTGAGCGCCTGCGTGAACGTCGCAAAGGTAGACGGCGTGCTGAAGCCGGTGAAGCCGGGAGGCAGGGTGAATGGGAACGCCGTCCCGCCAGCGGTGAGCTTCGCCGCGGCGTCAGTGAGTGTGTTAGTGATGTACTTGTATAACGAATCCCGCGAGACAAATGGCGCGAGCGCTTTCGGGTCGGCCTTGACCTCGGTGATGCCGCCGAGCGTGTCGTGCGTCTGCACGATCTCGAACAGCATGTACGCCTCGAACGTTTCGGCAAAGCCGAGGGCGGCGGACTTCTGCGACGCGCTCAACGTGAGCTTGTTGACGGCATTCTTGAAGTTGTAAATGTCCCGCAGCGCACCATAGTCGCCGCCCCAGGGACCGGTCGCGAAACCCGTTGGATCCAGCTTCTGCACTCCGTTCACCACGATGCCGATGAGCGGATGTGTAACGTTGCGACCCTCTGTGGGCGTGAAGGTGTAGCTCTCGCGACCAAGAACGCCCGCATTGGTGATGAAGCCGGAGCGTTGGGCGCGCTGGTCAACGAGCAAGCCCGTTGCCAGAAGTTGCAACGCCGTCGGATCACTCGTGGCGCCGTCGACCGTCGCACTGTTAGGGTTGCTGAGATTCAGATCCTTGTTGCTGCAGGCGGCAGCAAGGCCGGCCAATAGCAGCGCGCCTACGAGGTTGCGCGTCGAATTCTGTAGTCGTGTCATGGCTCAGTACCCCAGGTCGAGGCTGAAGAAGAACTGGCGGTTGCTGGGATATGGAGCGAGGTCGATGAAGCGGTTGAAGTTCTGGTTTCCGAAGTTGTTGAACTCCGGATCGAAGCTCCAATAGTTGGTCCACATCGCAAGATTGCGAGCCTGCACCGAAATGCGCAGTTCACGGGCACGCGCGAGATCCGCCCATCGCTGCGGGGCCTGGAAGGTGAGGTTCACTTCGCGCAGCTTCACGAACGTGCCCGTTTCGATGTACGGCGAGATGTCACCGGCCGCGAAGCTCGCGTAGCGAAACTCGCCAAGCGGCATCGTGGCATTGGGTGAGGACTTGTCGTAGTCGCGCGAATTGCCGCCTTCGTCCCACAGGTTCTTCGTCATCGTCGACGTGTAGCCCGCGACTCGCCAGTCCACGAGCCCCGTCACCGTCAGGCGCTTGAAGCGCACCGTGTTCAGGAACGATGTGTAGCCGCGCGGGTTGGCATCGGCGATGATCGAATCGCGTACCGTCGCGCCGGCCAAGTTTTCCCCTGGCGCGAGCCGGCGGCAAGGCTGCCCGTCCGCGCCCGTTCCAACCACGAGCTGACCACTCGCGTTCGTCGTGTTGATGCAGCTGAAGCGAAGATTGCCCCAGATGTAGGTCGGACGAACGCCGACCGCGATACGGTTGCGGCCGTAAGATGAGCCGAACGATCCACCTGGCGCGACGAAGGCCGGTACCGACAGCTTGTCCACGACCTGCACATTCGATTGGTAGGTAGTGCGGAACGTCCACTCCAGGTTAGGGCGATTGATCGGGACGAGGGTGATACCAGCCTCGAAGCCGCGCGTCGACATCTGGCCGCCGTTGATCGTTTGCTGCGTGAGACCCGAGCTGGGCGCGAGCGGAAAGTTCACGAGGAGGTCCTTAATGATGCGATTGTAGCGGGTCGCCTCGAGCGCAACGCGTCCGTTCAGCAGTGCCGCGTCGAAGCCGCCCTCGAACTCGTTCATGACTTCGGGCTTGATCGCGGGATTCCCGACCGTTCCCGATGCAACGAGCGAATTGGCGCCGCCGATGACGGTGGTGCCTGACGAGATCGTAACATCGCGGACACCGTAGTTCGGACGATTACCCGATTGACCGTACGAGGCGCGCAGCTTGAACTCGTCGATTGCCGACGTGAACCGCGACAGCGGCTCGACGAATCGATAGCTCGCCGAGTATTTGGGAAAGAGATAATACTTATTCCGATCGCCGTTGGCGCTGCTGCGGTCGGCGCGCGCACCCACCGCCAGCGAGAGACGCTCGCCTAACGCGATGATCTGCTCGTTGTAGTAGCGCGACTGGTCGACGAATTGCGTAAGGGTGTCACTCGATGCGAAGTCGGTGCCGTTCCGGACTGCTTCACGAGTCGGCGTGAGTCCGCGTTGTCGCACGAAATAACTGTTCGTGAACTGCGTCTCGATCGTACCGCCGATCGAAGTCTGCGCCGAATTCAACCAGCGCCAGGTCGGTGTGTAGGTCCAAACCGCATTGAAGCTCTGATTGAGGAACCGGCTGTCGTAGTTCGTGACTTGCGCCGTGCCGAGAAAGCCATCGGCTGATTCGTACTGCAGATAGTTCGGCGAGTACTGATCTCCCTCGAACTGGAATCGATCGATACCGCCGATGTAAGTGAGCTGCACGGTGTTCATGCCCGTCGACAACAACGAGTAACCGAGGCGGACGTTGCCTTGCTGCCGCCACGTGTCCTCGTTGTTCGTAATCGCCGTAAGCACGTCGAATGGATTTGCCGCGGCGTTGCCGCCACCACCCATGTACATCTTGATCAATCGACCCGTGGTCGGATCGATCTGGCGGAGGTCGTAGATCGCCGGCCAATAACCGAAGGAGTAAGTTGGACTCGTGCCGGAGTTCTCGTTGTTGCCGATGCCGTCCTGCGTAAAGTTGTGGGTGATGTTGACACCGCCGCTCAGCGTGATCTTGTCGCCGATCGTCTGGTCGATGTTCAAGCGTCCCGACGTCAGGCGCGCGCCGGTGTTGATCTGAACACCATGGTTCTGCCGGTCGTTGAGGGAAGCGAAATAGCGAGTATTGCCAATGCCGCCGGAGGACGTCGCTATCGTCTCGAACGACGGAGTGGTCTGACCATACAGCTCACCCTGCCAGTCGTACCACGCGCACTGGGGGGTACAATTGGCGCGCGCGATCGAATCCGCCCCGAGGTTGCCGCCGAGCCAGGGCTTCACCGAGCCTTCCGCACATGTCGACAGATCGGCCGCACTGTACGTTGGACCGCAGCCATTGGCATAGCTCGAGAAGTGACGCGAGCCGAGCAAGCGTGTCGCCTGAGACTGGCCGACGCGCTCCGTCACGTCATAGCGCGGTGCGCCCGCCTTTCCCTTCTTCGTTGTGATCACGACGACGCCGTTCGTGGCTCGCGAGCCATAGATCGCCGTCGCTGCCGCCGACTTCAGCACTTCGATACTTTCGACATCGTTGGCATTGAGGTCAGCAAGTCGATTCACCGTCTGGTCCTGCGTCGAGTTGCTCGATCCACTCGAGCGAGTGATCGACGTGAGACCGCCGGCGACCGAGGCATTCGAGACGATGACTCCATCGACGACGTAAAGTGGATCGCCTTGCCCAAGGATCGACGTCGCGCCGCGGATCTGGATCTGCATGCCGCCGCCGGGAACGCCGCTGTTCTCGTAGATGGCGGCGCCGATCACCTTACCGGAGAGTTGGGCCTCGATCGACTTGGCCGGCGCCACACTGAGCTCTTCGGCGGAGACGCTCGAGATTGCGGTCGACGCGTTGCGCTTGTCGACTGTCGTCGCCTGGCCGGTAACGGTCACGCCTTCCAGTTCGAGGACGTCCTTCTCGAGCACGAAGTCCGCAGTCGCTTGACCGGCGGCAACGCGCACTGACTGTCGCTTGTAGCCGATCGCTCGCGCGAGCACCGTGACCTCGGACTCCGGAACGCGGATTCGATATTCGCCGCGATCGTTCGTGCGAACGCCAATCTGGGCGCCGACGACGCCAACGGTCGCCTCAGTGACCGGCACTCCGCTGCCGAACTCCGTCACCTTGCCAGTGATCTCTCGCGTTTGGGCGGCCATCGTGGCCGGCGCGAGAGCGAGAAATACGACAAGCGCTGCTAATGTGTGACGCACGGAAAGCACCTCGCGTGGGTGAGAGTTCGCTACTCTTCTGTCGGTCCTTGCATCGAGCCGCGCCGCGCAATGCGGGGAAGGTGATAGAACTGCCAGGAGACGACCGGGATGAAACGGCTCGCGGGCTTCGCTAAGCGGCGTTTGGCATCACGAGGAGCATGATCTCCTGAATTGGCGCTGAATCTCCACGCCGTGAGTGGGCTGTCAAGACGGATGACAAGGTATTAATGCCACGGAGTTAGGTCGGGTGAAACGCTCAACGATCAGAACTCGAAGCGATGTGACGGAAGTGCCTAATGGCGCAGTTAGGGACCGCGTCGTCCCATCGTGTGGTGCCGGTTTGTCACGCGTCGAGGCGCGCATTGGCGATGTCTAGCAACAGGCCGCCTGCACCCATCCGCGTCTACGCGCCAGGCGGCATCGGTAACATGGGGCCTGGCCTCGATATCCTCGGCTGCGCCGTTACAGGGCGTGGCGACGTCGTGGAGCTGGCGTTCAGCGACGAGCCGTCTCAAACGCTGATCCGCATTCTCGAGCCGGGATCTCCTGAGCTCTCGAGCAACCCGACGCGTCATGCGGCGGCCATCGCCGCAATGGCCGTGTTACACACGGCTCGCGTGCGGCCCGAGCGTTCACTCGTTATGCGAGTCACGAAAGGCTTACCGCTCGCCGGCGGGCAAGGCGGCAGCGCGGCGCTCGATGCAGAGGCGATGGTCGCGGGACGACACGCCGACAACGTCGGACCCGCCCTGCTGGGTGCCGTCGTACTGGTTCGCTCGATCGACCCACTCGACGTCGTGCGTCTTCCCTTCCCTGCGGCGCTGCGCGTCGTGCTCGTTCAGCCCGAGCAGCGCTTGCGCACTGCCGAGGCGCGCGCCGTGTTGCCCGCGTCGATCGACCGAGCGCTGCTCGTTCAGCAAAGTGCGAACATCGCCGCGATGGTCGCGGCATTTGCAAGCGGTGACCTCGATCTGCTGCGCCGCGCGCTCGATGACCGCATCGCGGAACCGGTGCGCGCGCCGCTGTTGCCTGGCTTCAGCGAGGCGAAGGCGGCTGCGCTCTCCGCAGGTGCAGTGGGCTGCTCGATTTCCGGCGCCGGGCCAACGAGCTTCGCGTTCGCGCCCGACGATGCATCGGCAACACGCATCGCGAGCGCGATGTGCGCCGCCTACGCATCACGCGGCGTTCAGGCAACGTCGCGCGTTGAGCGAATGGATCCACTGGGGGCGAGAATCCTGTGATCGCGGGGTGCGGGGTGCGGGGTGAAGGAGCTCTAGAGTTCTCTCACAGGCAACCGCGCTCTCTCAACCCGCATCCCGCACCACGCGCCACGCGCCACGCGCCACGCATTCCGACTACGGATCGTCGTCGGGATCTGGCGTGTTGGCACTGCCCGCCGGATCCACTGGCCGGACGATGAGATAATTGTCCGGCGGCGTCCCGCCCAACAAATACGTCACGAAGTAATCCCACCGACGGCGGATGAAGTACGGCTCGTTCAATCCGTGGTTGCGATTTGGAGCAATGATCAGATCGAACGTCTTATTCGCCTTGATCAGCTCATCGACAAGCTGAATCGTGTTCGCGGGATGCACGTTGTCATCCATGTCGCCATGCATCAGCAGCAGATGGCCGCGCAGATTCTTCGCCATCGACTTATTGGCGGAGCCCTCGAAGTTGTCCGTCTTGCGCAGCGTGTCCTTGTTCATCAACCCCTGATACTTCTCCGCCCAATAGATGTTGTAGCTGCGATTGTCGTGGTTTCCCGAGCCTGAGACGGCAACCTTGAAGAAGTCCGGATACCGCAGCATGGCGTCTGTCGAAGCGAAGCCGCCACCGGAATGTCCAAAGATGCCGACGCGGTCGAGATCGATGAACTTGTATTGCGCCGCGAGCTGCTTGATCGCCGAGATGTGATCGGGAAGCCCGTTGTCGCCGAAGTTGCCGTAATAGTTGTCGTGGAACGACTTCGATCGGAATGGCGTGCCGAGGTGATCGAGCTCGATCACGACGAATCCGAGCTCGGCGAGCGAGAAGTCCTCGCCGCCGTTCTTGAACTTCCACTGCCCAACGCTGCCGACCTGGGGCCCAGGGTAGATGTGATCGATGATCGGGTACTTCTTGGTGCTATCGAGCTTGGGCGGCAGATAGATGACGCCGTACAGATCGGTGACACCGTCGCGCGCCTTCACCGTGAACACCGACGCCGGCTTCCATCCCGCTCCCTGCAGCCGGCTGACATCGGAATCCTCGAGCTTGCGCACGATGTGGCCGTCCGGCGCGGCGCGAAGCACCGTCACCGGCGCCTTCTCGATGCGTGAGTAGCTGTCGATGAAATACTTCCCGTTAGGCGAGAAATCGATGTCGTGATGCCCATCTTCCGGCGTCAGCAGCGTGAGCCCGCTGCCGTCGTAATTGACGCGATACAACCGGGCGTAATAGGGCACGCCCGGCTCGCGTCCGCGCGCCGTGAAGTACACGTACTTGTTGGTCTCGTCGACGGACTCGATTTGGCCAACGTCCCACTCACCCGTCGTCAGCTGGTTCTTCTGCATTCCGCTACGGAACTTCGAGCTCGAGAGATCCACCTCGCCATTGGCAACAGCACTGCGCGACGAGCCAGCCGGCGCGCCCGCCTGTGCGATGGAGCCCGTGCCACCCGCGTCCATCCGGTACAGGTGCGACCAGCCATCCCGTTCCGACCACCAGAAGGCATCCGAGCCATCTTTGGTGACGTACCAACTGACCGGATCAAAAGTCGGTGGGCCGATTTCCACGAACGTCTTCGACGAATCGCGCGCGATCACGTGCACCGCGCCGGTCTTCGCGTCGACGGACGCGAGATAAGCACTCTTTGAACCTCGCGTGAACCAGGTGACGTACACCTTGTCGGACATCGCGCTCCACGCCGAGTCGCGCGCGGATCCAACGATGGTCAGCTGGTTTGGCGTCGGCGTGAGCTTCACCGCGAGGTTGGTCTTCGCCGCGACGTCGATGATGTGAAAGCCCGGCACCGGTACGATCGTGTCGCCGGGAAGTGCATAGGGCTGACTGTAGACCTTGGGCCGCTGCGGTGTGTACGAGATGTAGGACATCAGTCCGACGTGCCGCTCATCGTTCCGGGCGACCATGAGCTTCTTCGAATCCGGCGACCATCGGATTTGCGGACGGCGCGGCTGCGGCCGTTGCAGTTCGCTCGGCCGCGGGTCGTTGAGGCCGTACGACCAGTACCGCTCGCCATCGGTCGTGAGCTGCGTCGAATCGCCACCGCCGTGCGGGCGAACGTACACATTGTACTTGGAGACGAATGCCTCCCACTTCTTGTCCGGAGAGACCACGTACGGCACTTCGCTCGGCAGCGTGTCGTGCACCGAGCACTTGTACGAGCCGATATCGCAGAGAAAGCGCCTCTTGTTCGCCGTGAACTCGATCTCGCGTTCGTTCTTTCCGTCATTCGTGAACTTGAATGTCCGGAACGGGAGCTTCGACGGATCGTAGCTCGTGTCGTTGGCAACGGACATTGCGGCGGCGAGTCGAGTATTCTCGAAGAGCAACGAGCGCGTGCCTCGCACCGGATCGATGATCACGAAGTCGGCGCCGTTGGCGGTCTTGTTGCGATACCAGAATCGCGCGCCGTCGAGCAACCACTGTGGGCGCACCTCGTCGCCGGACACGAGCAGCGTCGTGTTCCAGTCGAGCAATTGCTCGGCGCGTGTGTAGCTCACCTGTTGCGCACTGGCGCTGCGCGGCGTGATTGACGAGGCCAGTGTCCCCAGGACGAGTGCACTGCGGGTGAACCCGCGGGACCAATTCATAACGAGCTCCGTTGGCTGAGTCGCAGGGTGGGCCGACGACGAGGTGAGGTCATCGTTAGGCGATGACATTGAGTATGGCTTGCATCTGCGGATTGTGAAAGTTGCACCGATAGCCGAACGTACCGACCTGATTCGCCGTCCACATGAATTCGTCAGCCTCCCCCAGCGTACCCGAGTCCCCCCACGGACCTCCCGTCACGGTGTGCTCCGCGACGCCGACGTTGTACCAGCACACCACCGTGCCCAGTTTCACCGTCACGGTCCCATTCAGGTCGCCGAACGGCTGCTGCTGGAAGAAATTATCTCCGGCGTAGATCTCTTGCTCGTTCGCATCGGGATTGCCGAGTGCGATCGTGAAGTCAACCAGCGAGTCGGCATTCGCCGTCACGTCGATTCGCACCGGATTCGGATTCGGCTCGGGCACGGACGCCTGGGCGCCGCCCCAATACCGCAGTTGGTACGAGCCGACATCGACAGCGCCAAAGCTGAACGTGCCCTTCGCGTCGACGTCGGCATAGAGGTTCTGATTCTGGCCGCTCTTCAACAAGAGGTAGATGCGGCCAATGGTCTGCGGATTCCCTTGGGCGTCCTTCACCGTGCCGTGCAACGTGCCCTGCGCGTTGGTTGGCGCGACAACATGATCTCCACCGCACGCTGCGACAAAGCGCGCGAGGGCAGTCGCGCCGACTGCGCCAGTGATCATCGCGACAAAACCGCGTCGGTCGAGGCGAACGGAGTCGTTCGCCTCGAGCCGACGGTGCAGCCAAGCCTTCATTCGAATCTGCTCAACTCACTGCGGGACACTTCCCGTGGCCAATTCCAATGCTGGAGTTATTCACCTCTTCCGTGCGCGAGAGAGGCAACTTCGTCGCTCGACCCGTACCGACGCGCGCCGCGACCAGACCGAATCGATAGAGATCCTGCATCCGGAATCCCTCGGTGTACAGCGTCGCAAAGCGCTCGCTGAGAATCGCGTCGCGCACCCAGGTGTTGACGTCCCCGGTCGTCGGCAGCGTGATCGCGGGCAGACCGGCGAGCGCGCGATTCGTATTCAAGAAACTCACTGCTGTGGCGTTGTCGCCCTTCCGCCAGTTGGCCTCCGCCTGGATCAGCAGCATCTCGGCGTATTTCGCCATCGCGACCGGCGACGCCGCCGAGTTGGCTTTCCCGTTGCTGAAGAAGCGGACCGTACCGCCGGCGCCGTTGTTGTAACCAAGCTTGTTGTTGTTATCGTGGTTGAGCGGCACGCGGGTATCGAGCTGGCCGCTGTTCCAGTCGAGCAGGAAACCCTGCACTGTATCGATCTGGGCGTACCACGAATTGCGAATCGTGTACGATCGGTTCGAGCCGAAGTTACCCTGGAAGAAGAGCTGGTTGTTCTGCGCCGTCGTGTTTCCGGAGTAGACGGCATCCTTCTCGAAACCCGCTGGCACCTGCTGCGCGGCGGCGATTGCCGCATCGTACTTGCCGAGCATCAGATTAGCCCGCGCAATGCCCGCGTTCATCCAGTTGATCGTTGTCGTTTTCGTCGTCGCCTGCGCGGGTGTGTAGTGCGCCGCCTGCGCTAACGCCAGCACTGCCGTCAACTTGGTGAGGGCGTTCTGGAACATCACCGTGTCCGACACGGTTGCGGATCCTTGCGTCGCCGGTGCTTCGCAGAAGCCCATTGCGAGCAGCAGATCCGACCAGGCGTCCACCGCCTTCACCTGCACCATGAGCGGACTCGTGTTCGCCGTATCCTTCATGTCCGCGGCGAATCGCGTGGCCGTGGCTTGGGCCGAGTACCGCGCGCGAAGAATGCCGTCCATCGTTGCCGACCAAGCGCCATTCGTTGCCCAGTTGACGCGAATAGCGCCGGTGGACACGTCGTGCCAATCGATCCAGGTGCTGCTGTCCCAGAGCTCGTCGGACAGCATCCCAGTGAAGATGGCCAAGCTCGAGACCTGCAGTTGGAGATCACCTTCGGCGCCGTTGGCGAGCGACGGCCAGAGAACGGGATTGTCGAGTGACCCGCTGGCGAAGTTTTGCGGATCCTGAACTTTGAGAATGTCGTGACAGCCTCCTGTCACGATGAGTGCGGCGACCGCCAGGCCGTGCAGCAGCGCGCGCGATGCTCGAGTCGTCAGTCTATGCGTCATTATCGAATCTCGTAGCGAAGGTTTGCGAACTGGTTGCACGCGGTCAGAATTTCGAACGGATGGCCACGCGGAACACGTGCGGGGCCGGATCGGGCAAGAAGCCCAGTTGGGTTGAGAAGTCGGCACCAGCGTACGTGTTCTGATCCGGATCCTGACAATGGCAGTGGGCCCAGATCTTCACATTGTTCTCTGAGACCATCACCGATGTCGTTCCAACACGTGCCTTCGACGTGAGGCTCTGCGGCAGCTCATACGACAGAGAGATCGTCCGGATGCGCGTGTTGTTGCGCGATTCGGGATCGTCGAAGAGCTGCCAGTACTTCACCGCCGAATCGGACGCAGCGGTGTTCACGCCGCCCGGCCCGAGGAGCGAGAGGAACTCGTCGCCGGTGTGCTGCCGGAATCGGTACGGCCGATCGGTGTTCTGGAGGATCGAGCCGCGCTCCATCGTCACGAGGGCGAACATCTGGAACTTCCGCCACCGGAGCGTGGGCGTGTAGGAGAAGTTAAATGTCGGCAGCGGCGGTCCCATGTACTGTACCGTGTCGCTGCGCACCCACGTCTTCGTCGTCGCGTTGTACGACACCGGCCGCTGCATCCAGATGCCGAGAATCGGATAGCCGACTCGGTAGCTGGTATTGCTGCCGATGATCAGGCCGTGCAGATCAGTGACCTTGTTCTTGTTTCCGTCGAGGCGGAAATCGTTATGCCATTCGAGGTCACGAGAAGCAACGGTGAGCCAATTGATCCCCGCTTCCCAGCCGCCGTTGATGATACCGCCGATGTTCTGCTTTTGCGCTTGGGTGAAGCCTTCGCTCGGCGGGAGCTGCACGGGAACAATCGCGTCCTTCGTTGCCTGTCGGTAGTACGAGAACTCGAGGCCCACGCGATCGTTGAAGAGACCCGCGTCGAAGCCGCCGTCGATCTCCGTCGTGATCTCCGGCGCCAACTGCGTGTTACCCGGGTTGTACGGCGTCAAAGCCGGCGTCGCCGAGAAGACGGCTTCGGGTCTAAAAGTTTGATATTGATCGAAGGGGCCTGGCGCTTTCCCGGCCTTGCCCCACGCGCCGCGCAGTTTGAGGTTGCTCACGACCTTCGGCACGAAGGACAAGCCGCCGATGTTGTACGCGACGTCCATCTTCGGATACGTCTGATATCCATAACTCTTCCCGAAGGCACTGTTGCCATCGACGCGCACGCCGATAGTCGTGAAGAGCCGATCGCGATAGGAGAATCGATTCTGCGCCAGCGCGCCAACGTTCACGTCGTGCGCGTATAGCTCCGAGCCGAACACCTGCGAGCCAGCGCTCACCGTGCTGACTCCCGGGCCCGGGAAACTCTTGCCGATGGCCACGTTCTCCTGGTCGGTCTCGTAGAAGCCCTGCCCTCCGAATGAGAAGTCCGAACCGATGTTGAAGGGCAGATGGAACGTGAGCTGCCCCATGTAGTCCGCAGTGTAGATCGAGTAATAGCGATACGCGTCGTCCTTCTCACCATTGAAGACGTATGCCGACCCGTAGTTGCCGTCGTAGGGGAAGAAGCGCTGCTTGTTGTCGTTCGTGAGGTCGACGCCGACGGTGACGCGATTGAGGAAGTTGGGAAGCGTCTGATAGCTCATCGTCCCGCCGCCCGTATACCGGTTGGCGTCGCTGAACGATGTCATCTTCTTGATGTCCGAGACCGAGACCCAGGCTTCTCCGTACGGCCGCAGCGCGGTGGCATTTCGAGGATCGCCATTCGATGCGTTGCCCGTGAGCGCCGTCCAGTTATTGCCGCCTTGTAGCGAATTGATGAAGTTGCGTCCGTAGAAGGCGCGTGTTTCGAACGTTAACTTGTCGCT
>JANWKK010000172.1 GCA_025451425.1 Gemmatimonadaceae bacterium | reverse complement strand
GACTGGGCTCGCTTCGACATCATCGCGACCGATGCCGGCTATCGAACGAAGGCGACGGCGGAGCATTTCAGCGAGATGATCCGCGCCTTCGTTGCACAAGGCCGCGCCCTGAGGAAGCCGGTTGCGATCACCGAGTTCGGATGTATGACGTATCGAGGTGCCGCCGATCTCGGCGGCTCCGAGCTGTCGATGATCGAGTGGGGCCGCGATGGCCGGCCCACACGACTCGACGGCAAGTTCGTGCGCGATGAGAACGAGCAAGCGACGTATTTGCGCCAGCTGCTGGAGGTCTTCGACGCCGAAGGCGTCGACAGCGCGTTCGTGTACACCTTCGCGCGCTACGATCTGCCGCATCGCGCGAACCCTCAACAGGACTTCGACATCGCGAGCCGCGGCATCGTCAACGTCATCGATGGCCAGAACAGCCCAGCCGTTAGGCGCTACCCCGGTATGCCGTGGGAACCGAAGGTGGCGTTCGATACGTTGGCGAACTGCTACAGCCGCTGACGCGGGACGCGGGACGCGATTAAAGCCCCATTTTTCGCCGAAGCGTCGCGAACCGCGGCGACGCACGAAGTGGATCGAACAGCGGATTCACATCCATGTACGCGAGCCACCCTCGACGCTCGTCGAACGACTGCTCGGCCCAATCGAGCGCCTGCTCGTACTCGCCGACGCCGAGACTTGCCGTCGCGAGCGCGACCGGCGAGACATACTCCACGCGACGACGCGCCTCCAGATCGGTGACTATCTGTCGCGCCGCGCGAAGCTGACCCGAGCGGCCGAGTGCGTAGCCGAGCGTGGCGAGCGTGTAGGCGCTTGCACCCGGCAACGCGGACGCATCGCGCAGAACCTCCTCGGCGTCGATGTACTTCTCGTCCAACGCGTGAATCAGACCGAGGACTCGATATGTCTCCTCCGCCGCGGGCGCAAGCGTGAGCGCGCGGCTCGCATGGTAGCGCGCGCGGTCGTATCGTCGAGCATACAGATACATGTACGCGAGACTCCGTCGCACCGACGCCGAGGTGGGATCCAACTCCTGCGCGGTGTGCGCCTCGATGAGCCCCTCCTGCATCTCGCCTCGCGCCGCGAGGAGGGCTGCGTACCACTGATGCGAGGTTGCATACCGATGGTCGAGCTCGATCGCGCGCTCGAACTCGCCCGCTGCGGCCGACCACTTCCACTCGTAGATAAACAGCACCCAGCCTAACGACGTGTGCGCCTCGGCCACCGTCTCATCGATCGCCAGCGCACGTTCGGCGTACTCGCGCGCCTTGGCAAAGCCATCATGGACGGGCACGCTGCGATAGTCGACGTGGAGCGCGTAGGCATCGGACAGTCCCGTATACGCCAACGCATAACGAGGATCGGCTGCAATCGCTTGCTGGAAAAAGTCGATAGCTTCGGCGACCCCCTCGTTTGTGCGCTTGTTCCACGCGTGCCTGCCGCGGAGATAGAGCGCGTACGCGGTGACGCTCTCGGTGTAGCGCTTCTGCTTGCGTCTCGACGGATCACCGAATGACTTGGCGCGTAGCGTCGCCACGATGGTCTGCGCGATCTCGTCCTGGAGCGCGAAGACGTCCGACAGCTGACGATCGTAGCGCTGCGACCAGAGGAGTCGCCCATCGTCCGTGGATGTGAGTTGGGCGGTGACGCGCAGCTGCACGCCGATCTTTCGTACAGTTCCCTCGAGGACGACTGTCGTGCCCAGTAGTGCGCCGATGGCTCGCACATCGAGGGGTTTGTTTTTCAACGAGAACACCGACGTGCGCGACGCAACGCGCAATCCCTCGACTTTGGCGAGGGCGTCGATCAGCTCGTCCGTGATGCCATCACTCAGATACTCGTTTTCCGGATCGGAGCTCGCGTTCACGAAGGGCAGCACGGCAATGCTGCGCGCGGCATCCATGGGGTGGATGATGGGCGTGTCTGCCGTGAGAGCCGTGGTGAACTCCGCGACGGATGCATAACGATGCGATGGGTCTTTCGCCAATGCGCGCGCGAGCACGGACTCGACGGCGACCGAGGCGTCGGGCCGCAGCGCGCGGAGCGGCCGCGGCGCCTCCGTCACGTGCCGAGCCATCGTCGAGCGCGTGTTCCCGCTGCGGAATGGGGGCTCTCCGGCGAGCATCTCATAAACGACGCAGGCCAGGCTGTACACGTCGCTCCGTGCGTCGACTTCGCCACCGCTCGCTTGCTCGGGACTCATGTACTCGGGAGTGCCTAACGCGATTCCGGCGCCCGTGACTGCAGTGCCGCCATGGAGGGCGTCGACATCGGCGGACATTGCGCGCGCGACACCGAAGTCGGCCAGCAAGGCATGTCCGTCCGCGAAGAGAATGTTCTCCGGCTTCACGTCGCGGTGGACGAACCCTTCACGATGCGCATAGTCGAGTCCCGCGCCGACGTCGTTGGCAACGCGCATCGCGTCGCGCATCGACAGCCGGCCGTCAGCACGTAGACGATCGCGCAGCGAGCCGCCCGGCACGAACGGTGACACGTAATACAACACGCCGTCGGCGTTCCCGGAGTCGATGAGCGGCACGATATGCGGATGCGCGAGTCGCGCAGCGATACCGATCTCACGCAGGAATCGATCGGCGCCGACTGACGCTGCGAGCTCGGGTCGCAGCACTTTGATCGCGACCTTCCGACCGTGCTTCTTCTCTTCGGCCAGATACACCGTCGCCATTCCACCCGCACCCAGCTCACGCTCGACGAGATAGCGCGACGCGAGCGGACTACCGGGATGTGGGGGAATCGCGGTCGTGGTCACGTGTGAAATATGCTCCGCCCGGGAAGAGTTCTCACGTGACACAGCGTAACCGCTCAGTGACGCCGATTTGTCCGCCATCGGGGACGGCACCGCGTGTTCAAGGCAACCGGGCCGATCACCCGCATGGCGACCCAACTGCAATGCACGTCGTCGGTTGCAGAACCTGGCATGTCGTTTGGCAGCGGCGTGAACGCGCTCGTGCCGGCAGGCCTGCGCATTGCCTTTCCAGTCTATGAAATCGCGTCACACACGACGCAGGGATTACGACCAAGGCGCTGGCTGCCAAGGAGGCGCGTATGACCATGTTTCGTTCGACTCTTCGCACGTTCTCGATTGCTCTGCCGCTTCTCGCTGTAAGTGCTCCGGCGCTGATGGCGCAGAATCGCAACCTCTTCACCTGGACCGGCCGCGTCGATCGTGAGATGCAGATCACGATGCGTGGTCGCGAGGTGTGGACCAACGGCGCCGATCGCGATGACCGCGGTCGCGTCAGCGTCGAGTCGATGCTGCCGCGTACGGATGGCTTCGTGCGCGTGCAAGCGCTGGATGGTCGCGGCGACGTGTCCGTCGTGCAGCAACCCAGCGCGTCGAACAGTTACACAACGATCGTGCGCGTCACCGATCGTAGCAGCGGCTCCGATCGATACCGCATCGCTGCGTATTGGGACGATCGGTATTCCGACAATCGTGGTGGATACGGGAGACGCGATGGCGACGATGGCGGATATGGTCGCGCCGACAATGGCGGCTGGGGCAACGGTTCCGGCGCTCCATCGAGGATCGATCCTCGTGATCGATCGAACGGCGGCTGGAATAACGGCTCGTATGGCAGCGGCGCCGCGCTCCGCTGGAGCGGCAACGTGGACGGCGAGATCGAGATCCGCTTGCAAGGTCGTCGCATGGACGAACGCGTCTTGAGCGGCGGCGAGATTCGGAATGAGCGAAGCTCCGTGGTCGGGGACATGTCGCGGCGCGACGCGCAGCTCTTCATCTCGCAGAGCTCCGGACGCGGACAGGTGTACGTCGCTCAGCAGCCATCAGCGTACAACGGCTACACGACGGTGATTCGGGTGCGGGATCCGCAGGGTGGATATGGCTTCTACAACTTCGAAGTCGATTACCGGTAGGAGCTAGGAGGTGCTAGGTGCTAGGTGCTAGGTGTTAGCAAATGCAGAACCCCGCGAGAGTGTTTCGCGGGATTCTGCTTTCTAGCACCTAGTGGAGTGTATTTGAAATCCCGATAGCAGAAGGGGAGGCGGAGCATGGCCACAATGAAGAGGGGTGGTACGGATCCCGACGGATGCGACTGGTGCGACGGATCGCTCCTCGAACGAATCCGAACTCCACTCGCAACGAGCCGGACGAACTTTGTGAACGACCTCGGTCGGCCGTGAACCACGAACCTGACTGGTGTGCCGTTCACAACATCGTCACGGCTCGTCGCGTGAGGAGTTGTGTGTGATCACCGAGCGATCCGTAGAATCCGGCGTTTGTCCGTTGCATCCGTACCACCCTTCGTCATTGTGGCTACGTCGGTGTGCCAGTCCGGCCACAAGGAGCTCCTGCTATCAATATTTCGATTACGCGCCACTAGCACCTAGCACCTAGTACCAGCACCTCACCCTACTCTTCCGATGGGGCCCCGCCCGTTCGCGCCACTTGATCCGCGCGAATCTTCCCGGGATCGAACTTCTGCGCGCTCGAGATCATCTTGTCGATCGTCTCGTCGAAGTCGGCGGTCGGCGAGCGCTTGAAGCGCAGCGGATTCACGCGCGCAACGACGAAGGCCTTGAGATATGGACTCTCCATGCCGCGTGACTTGAGCGCCTTTACCGCGTCGTTCACTGCTTCGTTGAGCGTCAGCAATTTCTCGGCGCGCTCGCGACGCGTTTCCAAGGCTTTGGGGAGCTTCGCCGAGAGGAATTGGTCGCACCGCTTGAGCACGGAGTGATAGGCTCCGCCGGAGAAGCGACCGTTCTGCTGATAGCACAGACCTAGCGTCACCAGCGCCGCTTCTTCGAATTCAATCGCGAACTCTTTCTCTGGGCGATTGTCGAGTGCCGCCAGTGCCTCGGCCAGACGCACAACCTCGAGTGCACGCTCGCGGAGATTGTGGGCTTTCTCCGTGTTGAGAAGGAGAATGCGATGCGCCACCTCGGGCTCGGGCACGACGAGCGCAACGATGGACTTCGCGCCGAGCTGCTTGAGCGCGCCGAGGCGGTGGTAGCCGTTGGGTGACCAGTACTTCCCTTCTCCAGCCGGTACGGCAATCACTGGATCGAGAAAGCGGTCGAGCGCGTCGATGGCTTTCGCGAGGCGCCCAACGTGCGCCTCCGACAAGTCGCGCTGAAACGGGGTCGGCTCGACACGATCGAGCGGCAGCGCCGCGAGCAGCTGCCAGTGTCCGCCTAATGGATCGCGATACGTCGCGAGGACGGTGCCGTCGTCGTCCTCGATCGTTCGTGCAAGCGTCGTGACGGAGGCGGGAGGCGCCTGGCTCGTTAAGCGACGGGCCTCGAGCCCGCGCGACGCGGCGGGCGCCTCGGCTTTCTTCTTTCTGGTGCGTTTCGCGGTAGCCACAATGCGTTGAAATGTGGCTTAGCTCCGGCGAACGCGCACCTCGTCTCGACGCTTTTCGAACTGGCCCTCGGACGCTCCCGCCCCAAGCGCTCGAAGTGGCTCACCGCTGTTCGGGCTAGCGGTACCGCCCCCTGCGACTTCTTCAGTTGTGTCGCGCTGGGTCATGATCTTCGTAATGAAACGCTGCCCCTCTGAGACGCGCTCCATCTCCACTGCAATCGTGTCCACCGCTTGTTCGAGGCGCTCGAGTCGATTCGTCGCGTCGTTCCATACGGGCGGTAACGCAGGCTTCGCCGCGCGACGCCACATGAGGCGTCCGAACGAGGTGGCCAGCGGACCGAGCACGACGACGATGAAGACGATCGAGATTGCTGTGGTCTGCCCGGACGTGATGTTCACCGGAAAGCGATCTGGAAAACCGACGGACGTTGTTGGACCCGTGTAGCCAGCGAGAGCCTGACCGGAGTTGCCAATGTCGGTCTCGATCTGCGCGATGCGGAGATCGAGCACGCGGAGTTGCTGCTCCAGGCCGACGCGATTTGCGCCGGTTGCGCTCTCGTACTGCTTCGCCAGAGTAGTACGCCTTGCTCGGGCGCTGATGACCTGGTCCGACATCTCTGATCGTCGGGCGATGAGGATTGCCCTCTCCACCGCCGTCTGCGGGACACGAAACTGACCGTACGACTGGGGCGCTGGACCCGGCGCCGGAGTTGGGAATCCGGGAGCCTGGGGCGGCTGGGGCACGATCGCCGGCGGGGGCGTTGGTGCTTGGAGGTTTCGTGGCATGTTGGAAAATACGCACGCCAGCGGACGCAAGTTGCAGGAGCCTATCGGTCTTTCTTACCTAGCCTACTTGCACTCCCGTCGGTCGCCTACCTCGCTTCGACACGTTGTCTGCGTGTCACGAGCGCTTCCGACCAGGCCCTCCGCGGCCACCGACGGCCAGCGAAGGTGGGCAATCAGGAAGTCTCCAACGCGTCGCTCGTACTCGAGCGGCGCGTAGTCGTG
>JANWKK010000171.1 GCA_025451425.1 Gemmatimonadaceae bacterium | reverse complement strand
GGATGTTGTAGTCCTCGTTCAGGATCGTGACCTTCACCGCGTTGCGTTTGGTACTCATCGGTCCTCGACCTGGGCCTGTTGCCGGAGGAAGTGAACCCGCTCGAGCACCGACCGCGTGCGCGCCGTTGCCGCGTCGAGTCGGCCGCGCAGCGACGCGTTCTCTTGCTCGAGCATGCGAACTCGGTCGCGCACTCGAGGGGGTTCAGAAGCGTCAGCCGCACTGTCCAGCGCGCGGAGTCGTGACTCCGCGGCGAGAGCACGTTCGCGATAGCTCGCGAGCTGCTCGCCCAGATCGCGCACCAGGCCTTCCAATTCGCGAAAGGCCTCGATGTCAGGTCGTGCGTGCTCGGACATTCAGCGTTTTCTCCAGATGGCGTAGCACATTCGTACGTCGTCCTTCGATTTCCTTTGCGCTGAGTGTGCGCTCCGGATGTCTGAAGGTCAAACGCCACGCGAGGCTTCGATGGCCCGCCTCGATGTTCTTCCCTGCGTACTCGTCGACGAGAACCACCGACTCCAATGTATCGCCCGAGACAGCTCTGATTGCCCGCTCGATCTCGCTCGCCCGCAATCCGTCTGGAACGAGGAGAGCGATATCGATCGGCGAGGCCGGCTGCGACGGGAGTTGCTTGAACGGTCCAACTCGTATCGATGGATACTCGGGCTCGCGATAAACGTTGTCACCGGGCGGCGCAACGTTCGCCGAATCGACGAGGCCTAGCGACAGCTCGATGCCGAAGGCGGCCTTCGCCCAAACGGGCGCGTCGAGGATGACCCTACGGACGGTCCCAACGGTCGATTCATCGCGCGCGCGTTTGTTGACAATTCGCCACAGCACGTCGCCGATCCCTTCCTCGAGTGCGAACTCGGCGCCTCCAAACGCTTCGCCAGCGACGAGCTCGGCGAGCGCCTTCGCATCCCACGCGTCAAACGTCATCGCGCGCTCGAACTCGTCGGACTTGGGATCACTGAAGTGCGGCGGACGCCGGCGACCCATGATGAGCGCACCGACGTGCAGCTCTTCGCGAGGCATCGCTTCGGTCGTTGCCATGAACACCGAACCAATCTCGAACAGGCGCACGTCGCCCTGCATGTGGCCGAGATTGTACTCGGCGCGACGCGCGAGCGTGTCGAGAATCTCACGCCGCAGATACGGCTCGTTTTCGTTTAGCGGATTCGCAACACGCACGAAGCCCTTCGCCTCACCCGCAACGAACGGCATCGGCCTGGTCTCGAGAAGACCGGCGCCGACGAGTGCGTCGCGGACGCGTCGCGTGAGGAGCCACTGCGGATCATCCGGGACATTGCCGGCGCGGAATGGGCGGATCTCGTCAGGGAAGCTGTCGTAGCCGCGCAAGCGCGCCACTTCTTCGATCAAGTCGATTTCGCGACGGATATCGCTGCGCCAGGTCGGTGCCATCACGCGGACGTCGTCCGCTGACTCGACGCGCGCATCGAAGCCGACGGAGCGCAACAGCGAGGCAGATTCCTCTGCCGTCACCGCCTCGCCGAGCACCTTGCCGATTCGTGAGGCGCGCAACGTCAGCGGCGACGGGAGTTGCTCGCCGGGATAGATGTCCACTGGCGCGTCGTCGACTTTGCCGCCAGCGACGGCGACGATGATCTGAACCGTCCGCTCGAGCGCGATCGGGGCAAGATTGGGATCGACACCGCGCTCGAAACGGTAGCTCGCGTCGGTCGCCAAGCCTAACGAGCGCCGAGTGCTGCGCGTTTTCTGCGGATCGAAACTTGCTACTTCGAGCAAGAGGTCCGTTGTCGATTCGCTGACTTCACTGTCGCGACCGCCCATGACCCCCGCGACCGCCTGCGGGCGCTTGGCATCGGCGATGACGGTCATGGAGTCGGTGAGCGCGCGGTCGATCCCGTCGAGCGTGGTGATCCGCTCGCCCGGCTTTGCACGCCTAACGATTACCGTCGGCCCCTGAAGCTTTGCCAGGTCGAACGCATGCGTCGGTTGGCCAAGCTCGTGAAGCACGTAATTCGTTGCGTCGACGACGTTGTTGATCGACCGCGATCCGACGGCGCTCAGCCGTTTCACCAGCCACTCGGGGCTGGGGCCAACCCGGATGTCTCGAATCACCGCCGCCATGTAGCGGCGAGCCAGGCCTTCCTCGTCGACACGCACGTCGACGCCCGCCGTACGGCCGTTGATTCGCGTTCGCGCGGGCGCTGAAAGCTTCGCGTCGGCGCCGTCGATTCGCGGCAAGGTCAACGGTGAATCGACTGCGGCGGCGATTTCGCGCGCGACACCGAGGTGCGAGAGCAGGTCGGGGCGATTCGGGCTGACGTCGATGACGATCTGTGTGTCGCCAACCGGCATGATCTTGAGAAACGGCGTGCCCGGTTTTGCGTCGACGGTCAGCTCCATGATGCCCTGCTGATCGTCGCCGAGGCCGAGCTCGCGCGGCGAACAGAGCATGCCGTTCGAGGTCTGGCCGCGGATGCGGCGCTTCTCGATCTTCAAGCCGTTAGGCATCGTCGTGCCCGTCGGCGCGAAAGGATAGAGCACGCCCTGTTTGACGTTGGGCGCGCCACACACGACGTCGAGCAACACACCGCCGCCGGCATCTACCTTCGTCACCCACAGATGATCGGAGTCCGGATGCGGACCTGCCTCGACGACGCGCGCGACGATGATGTCGCTCAGGTCCGCGGCGAGTGGCACGAGCTCGTCGACGGTCGCGACGCGTGACGTGATGAGGTCGCGCAGCTTTGCCGGCGTCTCATCAAAGGGCACGAACGCGCGCAGCCACTCATACGAGACGTTCATTCGGTCACCGGTGCGCCGAGTTGCGCGGCCACCTGCTCGAGGAAGCGCACGTCGGAATCGTACAAGATGCGAATGTCGGGAATGCCATACCGACTGATCGCGATGCGGCCCGGCCCCATACCGAACGCCCAGCCCGTATAGCGTTCGCTATCGACGCCGGTCGCTTCGAGCACGGCTGGATGCACCATCCCCGAACCGAGAATCTCGACCCATCCGGTCTGTTTGCACACCGCGCATCCCGATCCGCCGCACACACCGCATTGGACATCCATCTCCGCCGATGGCTCCGTAAATGGAAAGAAGCTCGGGCGAAAACGTGTCGGGCGCTTCCCGAAGAATCGATTCGCGAATCGCGTGAGCGTCGCCTTGAGATCGACGAAGCTGATTCCCTCGTCGACGCACAGTCCCTCGATTTGCTCGAACGCCGGCGCGTGCGATGGGTCGAAGAAGTCTCGCCGATAGACGCGGCCGGGAATCAACACGCGAATCGGCGGTTCATAACGCTGGAGCGTTCGCGTTTGCACCGGCGAGGTGTGCGTGCGCAGCAACACATCGCCCGTTAGGTACAAGGTGTCGTGCAAGTCCATCGCCGGATGGTTCGGCGGAAAGTTGAGCGAGCCGAAGTTGTACCACTCCGTCTCCGCTTCCGGACCGGTCGCGATCGTGAAGCCGAGCTCGCGAAAGATTCCTTCGATCTCCTCGATGACGAGCGTGACGGGATGCTTCGCGCCGCGCCACTGGCGGCGCGCCGGCATCGTTGGATCGGCGAGTTGCGGCGCGTGCGCGCTCGGCGCCGAGAGCTGTCGCTTCCGCGACTCGTACGCGTCGGTGATCTGCTGTTTGACGGTGTTGAACTGCCGCCCCGCGTTCGGTCGATCGTCCTTGGGGAGCTTGCCTAACGCCACCTGAAAAAGCCGGAGCTGGCCGCGCTGATCGCCGAGGTATTCGATGCGTGCTTCCTCGAGTTGCTCCGGCGAACTCGCGCTGGCGAACGCCTTCGAGGCGGCCGTCGCGAGGGCACCGGCGAGTTGTACGAACGCTTCCAGGTTCGGATTGTCGGGCAGCATCACAGATGTTGTCATTAAATAAAGATCTTCTCGTTAACCGCAGAGGACGCAGAGGACACGTTTGTCATCCTGAGGAGCGAAGCGACGAAGGATCTACTGTTCGTTCCGAGTGGCTTGCCATTCAGTAGGGAGACTAGATCCTTCGCTTCGCTCAGGATGACAGCAGTTGTTTTTTCCTCTGCGTCCTCGGCGGTTAAATGGTTTACAAAACGGCGGCGGTGCAATGAAGGTCGCACCGCCGCCGTTGAGCTTCAACGAGAGATGAGCTTTCTCTAGGCGGAGCGCGCCTTCTCGGCGAGCGCGGTAAACGCCGCCGGATCGTGCACGGCGAGATCGGCGAGAATCTTTCGGTCGACCTCGATGCCGGCCTTTTTGAGGCCGTGCATGAACACGTTGTAGCTCATGTCATTCTGATGCGCGGCGGCATTGATGCGCGTGATCCAAAGACGACGGAAATCGCGCTTCTTCGCCTTGCGATCGCGGTAAGCATACTTCCAACCGCGCTCGACGTTTTCCTTCGCTGCTTTCCAGAGCTTGCTGCGGCCGCCAAAGGCGCCGCGCGCCGCTTTCATTATCTGATTTTTCCGCTTCAGGCGCGGAACATTCGATCGTGCGCGAGGCATGGTCTGAATCCTCCGTTAGGCCTGAAGCAGACGTTTGATATGCTTCACCTCGCCATTGGTCGCCACGAGGGCGGCCTGGCGAAGGCGGCGCTTTCGCTTCGCATCCTTCTTCGTAAGGATGTGGCTCTTGAAGGCGCGCATGCGCTTGATCTTTCCCGAGCCGGTGATTTTAAAGCGCTTCTTCGCGCCCTTGTGTGTTTTCATCTTCATGAGAACGCCCTCATTTTGGCGCCAGAATCATCGTCATTGATTTTCCTTCCAACCGACCCGCGCTCTCGATCTTGGAGAGGTCAGCGAGCGCATCGGCGACGCGATCGAGTACCGCTTGCCCGAGCTCGGGGTGAGCGACCTGTCGACCGCGGAACATCATCGTGACCTTGACCTTGTTCTTTTCCTCGAGGAATCGACGGGCGTGACGCGTCTTCGTGTCAAAATCGTGATCGTCAATTCCAGGTCGGAACTTCACTTCTTTCAGTTCTATGACGTGCTGCTTCTTCTTGGCGACGCGAGCTTGCTTCGCCATCTCGAACTTGTACTTGCCGTAGTCCATGATCCGGACCACCGGCGGCCGTGCAGTTGCTGCCACTTCGACCAGATCGAGGCCTTGTTCCTCCGCCATACGCAATGCGACATCGACCTCGAGAATGCCGAGCTGTGAGCCGTCAGCCCCAATGACGCGGACAGGACTGATGCGGATCATGCGGTTCACCCGCACGCGTTTCGTTGTATCCTGAATACCGAAGATCCTCAGCGAGAGAAAAAGAAAAACGCGGACCCTCGAATGGAATCCGCGTCGCGCGCCGCCAGCCCCCAGAACAGCGAGGTCGCGGCGTCGAGTGTGGACTCCTGCAGCACGCCTCGCGTGCGTCCGCGAGGGCCAGAGGGTGGGAGCGGCGACAGGCCGCGCCACTTAGCGTATTGAAGCGTTTGAAGTTAGGCGGGCAAAGGCAGATCGTCAAGTGAGCCCCGGTCACGACAACTGCGGTCTGTTATCTCTGAGCGTTCAGCTCGGGCCCTTTCGAGGTGGCATTCACACATCGCACCAGCGACAGCGAGCGCAGAGTCGAGCTGCCAGCTAGGAGCTCCGGGAGATCAGAGAACTACCTCAGCTGCCAGAGCCAGCAGCGAGAGATCAGAAGATCAGCTCGGGCCCTTTCGAGGTGGCATTCACGGATCTCACCCACGACAGCGAGCCCAGACGCGAGAGGCAAGCCGCGAGCTTACGGAGATCAGAGAATTACTTGGGCTACGAGCGTCAGCGGCGAGCGATGAGAAGATCAGCTCAGCGGTGAGCAGCTCGATGTCATCGTCGGGAGTCTCGAGCACCT
>JANWKK010000170.1 GCA_025451425.1 Gemmatimonadaceae bacterium | reverse complement strand
CCTGAGCGAAGCGAAGGATCTGCTTTAGACTGGCAACAGGAGCAGGAGCACGCGCGGATAGCGCGTGCGACTCCAAATAAGACTGATCTGCTTCGAGCGGCAGCGAGAAAGCAGATCCTTCGTCGCTGACGCTCCTCAGGATGACAAATCGCGCCCTCCCCCCCGAAGAAGATCTCTCGAAGATCGAGATCTCCGACCCCGCGTCCTCCGCCGCGGGAATGAAGGGCGTCGTCACCAGCTTTCGGCACGCTCTCAGCGAGATGGGCGTGCGCAGATCGCTCCGTACTCTCACCGCGATCAACCAGAAAGACGGCTACGATTGCCAATCGTGCGCGTGGCCCGATCCCGATGGCGGACGTCACACCGCCGAGTTCTGTGAGAATGGCGCGAAGGCAACCGCATGGGAGGCAACGACGCGGCGTGCGACGCCCGAGCTCTTCGCGCACCATAGCGTCGCCGAGCTGGCCAACATGTCAGACCACGAGCTCGGGGAGCTCGGCCGCCTCACGCATCCGATGCTCCTGCGGCGCGGCGCGACGCATTACGAGCCGATCTCCTGGGATGACGCGTTCGCGCTCATTGCCAGTGAGCTCAACGCGCTCGCGTCGCCGGACGAAGCCATCTTCTACACGTCGGGCAGAACGTCGAACGAGGCGGCGTTTTTGTTTCAATTGTTCGTTAGGCAGTTCGGGACCAATAACTTGCCCGACTGCTCGAACATGTGCCACGAGTCGAGCGGCACGGCGCTGACCGAGACCATCGGTGTCGGGAAGGGGACGGTCACGCTCGAGGACCTCGAGCAGGCGGAAGCCATCTTCATCGCCGGGCAGAATCCGGGGACGAACCATCCGCGGATGCTTTCGACGTTACAGAAGGCAAAGCGCAATGGCGCGACGATCGTCGGCGTCAATCCACTCGCTGAAACCGGACTCCGGCGCTTCAAGCAACCGCAGGAAGTTCTTGGGCTGATGGGTCGCGGCACCGAGATCGCCGATTTTCTCGTTCGCGTTCGCGTCGGCGGCGATGTCGCGGTGTTCCAGGGCATCGGCAAGACACTCCTCGAGCGGGAAGCGCGGGGTGAGAAATCCCTCGACCGCGACTTCGTTGCACGATACACCGACGGTTTCGAGGCGTATGCTCAGGCGCTGACACGCGTGCCATGGGACAGCATCACGGCGGCGAGTGGAGTGCCGTACGAGGACATCGTCCGTGCCGCCGAAGTGTTCGCCATGTCCGACAAGACGATTACCTGCTGGGGGATGGGACTCACGCAGCATGTGAACGCGGTCGCGAACATTCAGGAGATTGTCAATCTCCATCTGTTGCGTGGGCAGATTGGCAAACCTGGCGCGGGTCTCTGTCCCGTGCGCGGCCACAGCAACGTGCAGGGGGATCGCACGGTCGGTATCTGGGAGCGCCCGCGCCCGGAGTTTCTCGACCGCCTTGGCGCGGTGTTCGGCTTCGCGCCGCCACGACGCCACGGACTCGATACCGTCGGTGCGATCCGCGCCATGCACGCTGGGCGCGCCAAAGTGTTTTTCGCGTTAGGAGGTAACTTTCTCCAAGCAACCCCCGACACCGAGTATGTCGCGACGGCGCTGCGCGGTTGCACTCTCACCGTACACGTCTCGATCAAGCCGAATCGCGCGCACCTGGTCACCGGTGAGCAAGCGCTCGTCCTTCCCTGCCTCGGCCGCTCCGAACGTGACGTCCAGGCGAGCGGCGCGCAGTTCGTGACGACCGAGAACTCGATGGCGATCGTTCAGGCGTCGCGCGGCGTACTCGAGCCGGCGTCGCCACAGCTTCTCAGCGAGCCGGCAATCGTCTCGCGCCTCGCGCGTGCGACGTTAGGCAGCCGGGGCGCCGTGCCAGGGGAGGATCTGAGGGGCGACTATGACCGGATTCGCGACGCCATCGAGCGTGTGATCCCGGTCTTCGAGCGGTACAACGAGCGCGCACGCGTGCCGGGCGGCTTTCATCTACCGAACCCAGCGCGCGAGCGCGTGTTCCCGACGGCGACGGGCAAAGCGCGCTTCACCGTCCATCCGCTGCCGACGCGGCAGCTGGCGCCGGGCGAGCTCGTGCTCACCACTGTTCGCGCGCACGACCAGTTCAACACGACGGTGTATGCGCCTAACGACCGTTATCGCGGCGTGCGCAACGGCCGCCGAGTGATCTTCCTGCACCCCGACGACATGCGTGAACGCGATCTCGCCGCCGAGGTGGCCGTCGACATCACGAGCCATCACGGCGGCGAGACCCGGCACGCGCGCAACTTTCGCGTTGTGCCCTACGACGTGCCACGCGGCTGCGCCGCGGCCTACTTCCCCGAAGCGAACGTCCTCGTACCGCACGACCACGTGGCCGCCGGGAGCAACACGCCCGCGTCGAAAGCGATCGTGATCACCGTTAGGCGATCGGCGGGGACGGGCTCGCTCAGCCCTTGAGCCATTCGGCCACGCCGCCGTGACGTGAGCAGGCACCGCGGTGGGTGGCAGCGTGTGAGTACGTGCCGTCCTTGCACTTCGCGGTGGCGCCGTTTGCATCCGCGTTGGAGGCAGTCGTCGTCTTTGCGGCCTTCGACTCGGACTTCGCGACTTTGGCGTCGGCCTTGTTGTCAGCCTTCGCGACTTTGGCGTCAGCCTTGTTCTCGCCCTTCGCGGCTTTGGTGTCAGCCTTGTTCTCGGCCTTCGCGGCTTTGGTGTCGGCCTTCGCTTCGGTCTTCGCTGCCTTCGCCGCAGTCTTGTTGACTCCGCCATGACCGGAGCATGCACCCTTGCCGGTGGCCGTGGAGGTCGTGCCGTCTTTGCACGTCGTCGTCGCTTGCGCTTGTAACGCGAAGGGTGCGAGTGCGATGACCGACGCGAGCAGGAACGAGCGAGCGGATAGAATTCGGGGCATGACTTACCTCGGAAAAGAGTGAGCCTACTCCGTCATCCTGAGCGAACCGAAGGATGACACCGTTGAAACTGACCGCGTGAGGCGCTCGGCGGTCACGCAATCGGACGCGGCAGGAGAATACTGAGACAGGTAGGCCCACCTTCTGCTTTCCGCAGCTCCGAGAGATCGGTGACATGGACCTCGAGTCCGCGGCTCTCCAGCAGTCGCGCGGTGCGCGGGAATCCGCCGGGCATTACGATGCGTCCGTCGTCGTACAGAACGCTCGCTCCCCAGGCTTCGGACGACTCGATAGGCAGGATTTCCATCCCGGCGAATGGCGCGACGTCGAGCCATTCCGGGTTCGCGAGCAGCGCGTTACCGCCGACGTACGAGCACGCTGACTTGAGGTGCAACGCGCCGGCGACCGACACCGAAATCACCTCGTAGCCGTACGGGTCGAGTAGGCGTGCAAGCTGGTCGACGGCGAGGGCGTTCGTGCGTTGTGAGAGGCCCACGAATAGCCGGCGTCCGACGCGCAGCACGTCGCCGCCGTCGAGCGTCGCTGGTGGCGTGAGGTGTCGAACGGGGAGGTATCGCGCGAGTGTGTTCTCGACGGTTCGCGATTCGGCGACGCGACTCGCCGCGCCCATTGGCGCGATGACTGCAATCTCGTCGAGGGCAAGGCCCGCGTCCTCAACGAACACGGCGTCGGCCTGATCGTCGAGGGTGGGAAGGCGAACAATTTGCCAACCGAAGGAAACGAGCAGTGCTTCGTATGCAGCATGTTGCTGGCGCGCGCGGTCGAGATCGATCGGCGCGCGCGACAAGTAGGTCAACTCGCAATTCGCCAGACTGGCGCTGACGGCGCGGGTGAGTGCGATTCTCTTTGTCAAAGCGAGTGCCTGACGCGACTCGAGAACTACAGCTATAATCCGCGAACGATGGAAACTATCACGATTACGGAAGACAGCCCGCACCGGCACGATCGCTTCATGCAGGCGATCGCGATATTCAAGTTTCTCAAGACGCTCCTCTTTGTGCTCGCGGCGCTCGGCGCCTTCGGGCTCATGCAGACAGGGATCAGTGACCGCGCGAGGGAGTGGGGCTCGAACCTCGCGTTCACGACCGGGCAGCACCTAGTGCGCAACACCATCATGCTGATCACTGGGCTCAGCCGGCAGAAGATCGGCGCACTCGGACTCGTTGCGCTCTTCTACGCGGCGCTCTTCGGCACCGAAGGTGTCGGCCTGTGGCGCGAGAAGCGATGGGCGGAATATCTGACGGTGATCGCGACGGGGTCGCTCATTCCCTTCGAGATCTACGAGATGGTCACGCGTCCATCGCCGATCAAATTCGCGACGTTCGTCGTGAACGTCTTCGTGGTTATCTACCTGATCGTTCGGCTGCGGCGGCCACGCACGCATGGCGCGCACGAAGTGGCCGAGCCTAACGCGATCACGGTGACCCAGCCCCCGGAGCCGGAGCAGTCGACAGCTGGATGACGTCGTAGTACGTCTGGATTTTCCCGTCGTCGACGGCCTTCAGCACATCCTGAATCGACGAGAGCATCGTCGTCGAGCGCGGACCCGGTATGCCCGTCGACGAGTCGCGGAAGCCCATGTAGTTGAACACGGCGCGAATGAACGTGCTCTTCGAATCGAGCGGCAGCGCCGCCACGTTGCCGAAGAAGTGCTTCCAGTCATCGGCCTGCTGGAAGAGATACTGCTCCACGTTCGACGTGTAGAAGGCGGTCACCGTCGCGTTGTGCTGCTTGAGATATGCGGCGACGGCACGCAGTGCCTTCTCGCCAGCGAAGTCTCCGACGATCGGGACGATGAGATTGTTCATCTCGAGCTCCCGCAGCGCGCGGTAATTCTCTTCAGTCGCGAGGTAGCTTCGATGCGTGCCTAACGCGTCCGTTTCCGCCATCAGCTCGGAGTAGCTCGGCATGCGTCGGCCGAAGAACCCGGCGCGTCCCTGGCGTCCGGTCGAGAACGAATAATTGAGCTCCGGCCCACCGCCGAAAAACGCGTCGTACACATACGTAATCGATGCGATGTCGTCGGCGCTCAGCGCAAAATGATGCTTCGTGGTGAGCTGCTGCTTGATGGCCTCCAGATTCTTGCGATAGGCAATGCTATCCGACGGCGCGTCGAGATATGCCTGCAGGAGTGCCGGCGCGCCCGTCGTGTCGGCGAGTCCCGGGGGACGCGGACGCGAAAAGAGCAGCGAGAGAAAATCCGCGCGCGTCGGCGACATCTCGATCACCGCCTTGTACATCAGGTGCTCGATCATGTTCTGCCGGCGGATGTCGGTGATGATCGCGATCCGCGGCTTCAGCGCGACGATGTACGTGAAGTTCTGATCAGGCCCGACGCCGAGGTAGACGCCGCCCGCCGGATGAGACTTCTGTAAATCGGGGATGACGTACTGGAACGTCGTCTCGTTGGATACAAAATTATCCGAGCGGAAGTAGCCGCCCGACTCCGAGAGCTCGCCGATCAGTCGCCAGAACTCGTCGTCCGACAACCGATTCGGAAGCGATTGCGCGGATACCGGTGCGGCATACGCGAGCCATAGCGCTGCCGTAGCAGCGATCTTGTGAATGGTGCGCATGGAAGTAGTATGCACTGGCGTCAGCCCTCGGGAACAGGCTGCACTCGCCGCGCTTATGGCTCTCTACGCTTCCACCGAAAGCCGGAATACCGAGCACGACACGGGCGTCTATGTCGTCATCGGCATAGGAGGAGACGACATTCCCAGATCGGATCTGTGGGACGTAGCGGCCGCTTTCGTATCCGGTTGGACCTTGGTCCATTGCACTTCACGCGGATCAATCTGGGTTTCAAGCCTCATCGTTAGGCAAGCGCCGTCCGACCATGGCTTTGATCTCCGACCGCCGATGCGCTACCATCAAAGGCCGCTGACACCGGCTCATATCGAACAGATCTCCTTCACATGTCCCTCTCATGACCAGATTTTCGAGCATCCTCGAGACGGTCGGCAACACGCCCGCGGTCAAGATCAACCGGCTCGCTCCTGCCGGGATCGACCTCTTCGTCAAGGTTGAGGCCTTCAACCCACTCGGCTCGGTGAAAGACCGACTTGCACTCGGCGTCATCGAAGACGCGGAGCGTCGAGGCACACTGAAGCCAGGTCAGACGGTGATCGAGGCAACGAGCGGGAACACCGGCATCGGGCTCGCCATGGTGTGCGCGGCGAAAGGTTACCCGCTCGTGGTGACGATGGCCGAGTCATTCAGTGTCGAGCGGCGGAAGCTGATGCGCTTTCTTGGTGCGAAGGTGGTTCTCACGCCGGCGCCCGCAGGTGGCACCGGTATGGTGCAGAAAGCGAACGAGCTCGCCGAAGAGCACGGGTGGTTTCTCACGCGACAGTTCGAGAATGAAGCGAACGCCGACATGCACTCGCGCACGACGGCCAAGGAGATCGTCGCCGATTTCGCGGGCCACCGGCTGGACTACTTTGTCACCGGCTTCGGGACCGGCGGCACGCTCAAGGGCGTGGCGCGTGTGCTCGAGAAGGAGCGGCCGGAGACGAAGATCGTGCTTTCCGAGCCAGCTGATGCGCCGATGGTCACGAGCGGCACGAAGCAGCAGCGGAATGCCGATGGCAGTCCAGCGTCACGACATCCGTCCTGGAAACCGCATCCCATTCAGGGATGGAGTCCGGACTTCATCCCAAAGCTCACGGGGGACGCTGTCGACGCCGGGTACGTCGATCGAGTCATCACCGTGTCCGCGGCCGACGCGATGCGGTCGAGTCGCGAGCTCGCGCAGAAAGAGGGGATCTTCGTCGGTACGTCGTCTGGCGCCACGTTCTGGGCGGCGCTGCAGGTTTGCAAGGATGCGCCCAAGGGGGCGACGATCCTGTGCATGCTACCCGACACGGGCGAGCGCTATATCAGCACACCGCTCTTTGGCGAAATCCCGGCGGACATGACAGAGGAGGAGCGCGCGATCGCGCGGTCGACACCGACTTTTGCCGAGTTGCCGGTCGCGGCGGCCCCCGCTCCTGCGGCCGCTCCGCGCTGACCCTCAGGACGGAAAGCCCAGGTTCTTCCCCTTCGCCGCCGACTGTGGCCACCGAGCAGTCACGACCTTTGCCCGCGTGTAGAACTTCACGCCTTCCATCCCGTGCACGTGCGCGTCCCCGAAGAGCGAGTCCTTCCAACCACCAAATGAGTAATACGCCATCGGTACGGGAATCGGCACGTTGATCCCGACCATGCCGACCTGGATCTCGCTCTGGAATCGGCGCGCGGCGCCGCCGTCGCTGGTGAAGATTGCGACGCCGTTCGCGTACGGACTCGCATTCACCAGATCCACCGCCTCGTCATAGCTCTTGGCCCGCACGACCGAAAGGACGGGGCCAAAGATCTCGTCCTTGTAGATCGACATCTCCGTACCAACGTGATCGAACAAACACGGGCCAAGGAAAAAGCCTCCGTTCTCGTTAGGTACGTCGCGCCCGTCGGCGACGAGCTTCGCGCCGGCAGCGACGCCTTCGTCGACGTAGCGTCGCACGCGCTCGAGATGCTGCTTCGTGACGAGCGGACCCATCTCGACGTTGGGACGCATCCCGTCGCCCACATGGATGTTGTGCATTCGCTCACGAATGAGTGGGACGAGCCGGTCGGCCGCGTCGCCGACGG
>JANWKK010000169.1 GCA_025451425.1 Gemmatimonadaceae bacterium | reverse complement strand
GGATCGTTGACGATGCCCGCGTCCGGTAGATCGAGATTCTCACGTGCGGCAAGGCCCATGATCTCCGCGGCACGGCTCGCCTCTTCCGCGCGCGTCGCTGCCGAGCCGCGCGTTCCCATCTCACCCTGCGTGAGATCCACGACTGCCGTGCGGTATCCTTGGCGGGCAGCTTTGATCAGCGTTCCGCCACACGTCAGCTCGACGTCATCGCGATGCGCCGCGATGGCAAGGAGATCGACTTCCGGCATTGCGGGTGCGTTGGGCGTGGAGCGTTGTGCGTGGCGCGTGGCGCGTGGCGCGGAAAGGTACAACGCACCACGCACCGCGCGCCACGCATCACGCTACTCGTATCTCAGCGCATCGATCGGATCGAGCCGAGCGGCTCGGCGCGCCGGAAGCAGGCCGAACACGAGCCCGAGCGACACCGAGACGAGCACAGCGACCGCCGTGAGATTCCACGGTGGAACCGCGTTGACGTGCATCAACAGCGTGATCACGCGCCCGAGACCCAGACCGACGAGAATGCCGATCACGCCACCCGCGCCCGTGAGCGTCGCGGCCTCGAAGAGAAACTGCAGCAGGATATCGGCGCGCGTCGCCCCGACTGCCTTGCGCACGCCAATTTCGCGCGTTCGCTCCGTCACACTGATCATCATCACCGCCATCACACCGATGCCGCCGACGAGCAGCGCGACTCCGGACAGCGCGATCATCACGAGGAAAAACACACCGGTCAGCTTGTTGAACACATCCAGAATTTGATCCTGCGTGATCATGTCGAAGGTGTTGCGGTCCGCTGGCCGCAGGCGACGCATCTCGCGCAGGGCGATCGTCACCTCCTCCTGCGCGTCGGTGACGGTGACGCCCGGCCTCGGCTTCACCGGGATATACATCGCTTGCGTCTTGTCGAGCGTGAACTGATGATCGAGCATGCCGAAGGGGACGATCGCGGCAACCTCCTGTCCTGGCGGCTTGAAGATGTTCGCCGCCGGTTGGTAAATCCCGATGACCCGTGCCGGGCGCCCGCCAAGCCTAACGAGCTTGTCGAGCGGTGAAATCGCCCCGAACAAGCGTCCTGCGACGTCCACGTCGAGCACGGCTACGGCGGCGCCGCTCGCGAGCTCCGCATGCGTGAACCAGCGGCCAACCTCGAGGTCGCCGCCCTGAATCTCCGTGAAGCCGTCGTCCGCTCCCATAATTGCCTGGGGCTGCGTCCTTACGCCGTTATACTCGACGCGCTGAACGACCTGCGCCCAGATGCTCGCATAGGCGATGATCGGCAATGCTGCGATGCGCTCGGCTTCCTCTCGCGTGAGGTCGGGTCGAACCCGAACCCACTTCGGGAGTCGGTCCGGGTTGAGCGGCGTCTGGGAGATCACCTTCATCACGTAGAACGTCGTCGGACCGGCGACCTCGATCGTTTTGACGATCTGATCGCGAATGCCCTGGACGATCGACGCCATGGCCATCACGACCGAGACGCCGATCACGACCCCGAGGATGGTGAGGCCCGAACGCAACTTGCTCGCGCGAACCGAGTCGAAGGACAGCGTGACCGTCTCGCGTAGTTGCGCGACGAAACGAGTCCGGGCGGCGCGACGAACGACGGCACGTTCCTGTTTTGCATTGTGCGACATCACTCGGCCCTCAGCGCAGCGACCGGATCCAGGCGCGCCGCCCGCGTCGCCGGGTAGACACCGAACAGCACGCCGACTCCAGCGCCTAACGCCAATGCCATGACCACCGACCATGTGGTGACACGGGCCGGCAAAGGGAACACGGCGGCGATGGCCGACGAGAAGAGCCAGCCGCCTAACGCCCCGGAGGCACCGCCGAGCGTCGCGAGCATCACCGCCTCGGCGAGGAATTGTGCGCGGATGTCGCGTCGAGTCGCACCTACCGACTTGCGCAGCCCGATCTCGTGCGTGCGCTCACGCACCGACATCAGCATGATGTTCATGATCACGATGCCGCCGACCAGAATGCCGATGCCGACCACGGCCGGCACAACACTGAACAAGACGCTCGTCAAACTCTTCCAGAAGCTGATCAGCGCGTCGGACGTCTCGATCGAGAAGTTGTCTGCGTCGTTAGGCCGCAGATGATGGGCGATCCGCATTGCTTCCTGCGCGCGGGCCATCGCGTCGTCGACCGTGGTTGCGTCAGGCATCTTCACCGAGATCGTCGTCGTCTGACGCCGGCCGTAAATCGATTCGAAGGTCGAGAAAGGGAGCATCACGAAGCCGTCGAACGACTGACCGAGAATCTTGCCTTTGCGCGCGACGACGCCGACGATCGTGAACAGCTCGCCGTGAATCCGAATCTGCTGGCCCACGGGTTCAATCGTCTCGAACAGCTTCTCCGCGACCTCGGCGCCAACGACGCAGACGTACCGTCGCTCGTGCACATCAACGGCACTCAGCGGCTGACCGGACGTGAACCGATAGTCCTTGACGAGCTGGTAGTCGGGCGTGATGCCGAACACGAGGACGTCGCCTAACGTGCGGTCGCCCCACACGATGTCGGACTGTGGCGTCGGATACCCCGACGTCAGACTGATCGCGCTTGCCTCAGGAATCGCTTGCCGCACCGCGGCGGCATCTTCGGGCGTGATCTTCGGCCGGCGCAACACGACGCGCCAATCGTCCTCGTTGAACAGCCCGACGCGCGCCGGCATGCGGCGCACTTCGAAGGTGTTCGTCCCGACGACATTGTCGGCGATGCTCTCCTTGACGTACGCGTTCATCCCCTGGATGATCGCGACGACGGCAACGAGAAACGCCACGCTCACGATGATTCCGAGCAGCGTGAAGAACGAGCGAAGCTTGTTCGCTCGCAGCTGGCGGAACGCCGTCAGGAGAACATCGTTGAAGCGCATACGCGCGGGACGTGGGATGCGGGGTGCGGCGCCCGGGGAGTGGGGAGTGGGGAGCGGGGCGCCTTAGCGAAAGCTTACCGCCCATTGAGCGGCGACGCCACGCTCCCGCCGCCCGCTATTCGTATCGCAGCGCTTCGACCGGATCGAGTCGGGCGGCGCGGAACGCTGGCATGATGCCGCAGACGACGCCTGTGATTGCGCTCATGCCGAGTGCGGCGGCGATGGACGTCATTGGTGTGGACGCCGGTATCGCTGGCCACTTCGTGCGAACGACAACGGCCACCACAATGCCCAGGATCAGGCCTACCGCGGCGCCCATCGCGGTCAGCGTCACTGCTTCGACGAGGAATTGCCAGAGGATCGTCCCACGCGTTGCGCCGAGTGCCTTGCGAATGCCGATCTCCCGCGTACGCTCGGTTACGGAGATCATCATGATGGCGACGACGCCAACGCCGCCAACGAGAAGGCCGACCGCTGAAAGGGAAAGCCCGACGAGGAAAAATGTCCCGAACAGCTTGTTGTATGTCTCGAGGAGTCGGTCCTGCGTGACGATCGCGAAGTTGTTTGGCTCACCCGGACCGAGGCTCCGAACCGCGCGCATCAGCGCCGTGACGTCATCGGTTGCCTCGTCGACCGTTACGCCGGCCCTCGGCTTCACGATCAGATTGTTGCCGCGCATCCAGAAACTCAGGTGGCGACGAGCTGTCTCCCATGGGAGTATCGCTTTCGGGGAGTCGCCACCGCCCGCGGACGTTGGCGTTCCCATCGGACTCGCCGTGTAGTGGTACAGGCCGATTACGCGAAAGGGAACGCCGTTGATCGTTAGGTCCTTGTCGATCGGATCAGAATCCTCATAGAGCATCTCGGCCATCTTGTCGTTGATCACGACGACCTGCGCGGCGTTGGCGTTTTCCGCATAGGTGAAGCTGCGGCCCGGATAGATGTCGCCGCCGTCGACGTCGGTCCAGTTGGGCGTGTACGCTTCCATCCCGGCGTTGAGCTCACGGTCCTTGTACTTGAACGTTCCTCCGTTGGCTACATGTGACGTCACGGCGAGAATGCTCGGCAGACGTTCAATCGCGTTTGCCTCGTCGATCGTGATCGGAGGGTTGCGCCGTTCGGGACAGGTTTCTTCGGTGCCGTCGCACGTCTGAAACGCGGCGATGTTCCGACGATACATGAAAAACGATGTCGGCCCGGCTGCCTCGACGTCTCGCGCGAAGCTATCGTTGATGCCGCGGACGACCGACGAGAGCGCAACCACGACGAAGACGCCGACGGCCACACCCATGATGGTGAGCAGCGCGCGGACCTTGTTGGACCGCATCGAGTCGATGGCGAGGGTCACGCCCTCGAGGGCGAGAAGGAACCGATTCACGATACGCATCGCCTCACTCCTGGCGAAGGGCTTCGATCGGATCGAGCAACGACGCGCGGCGTGCGGGGTAGACGCCCGACACGATGCCGACGACGAGACCGAGCATTGTCGCCGCGACGATCGACCACGGCGCCACCGCCGCCGGAAGGAAGGGGAATTTCCACGAGATTCCCTTCGCGATGGCGATGCCGAGCAAGATGCCGATCAGTGCGCCAAGCGTGCTCAGGGTGGCTGCCTCGACGAGAAACTGGCGCAGGATGTCGCGTCGTCGCGCGCCTAACGACTTGCGGATTCCGATCTCGCGCGTCCGTTCGGCGACGGCGACGAGCATGATGTTCATGATCACGAGCCCGCCGACGATCAGCCCGACCAAGGGGAGGGCCGTGCCGGCGACAGTCATCACGCTCCGCATTTTCTCGAATGCCACGAGCGCTGTCTCCGACGTCTCCATTGCGAAGTCGTCTGGCTCGACGGGCCGTAGATGCCGGAAGCCGCGCAAGAACTCTCGCACGTTCTCCATCGCATCGTACATCAGGACTTGCGAGGCCGATTGAACCATCAACCCATCGATGTCGCCGCGGGGATTCGTGAGGCGATGCATCGGCGAGCTGAAGGGCGCAATGACCATCTTGTCCATCGACATGCCGAACATGGACCCTTGATGCTCGATGACGCCGATGATCGAGTAGGGCAGTCCGCCAACTCGCAGCTCGCGTCCGATGGCGTTCAGTCCCGGGAAAAAGAACTTCGCGACTTCGTCGCCGATCACGACGACCGGCGCTCCGAGCTCGACCTCTTGTTGCGTGAACGCTCGGCCGCCGCTGAGGTCGTACTTCTTTATCGTGAAGTAGTCGCCCTCTACGGCGTGCGCGTCGACCTGGCGCGGACGCGTGTACGGCGAAGTCGCCCACAGCTGCTCGCTGCTTTCGACCGCCCAGCGAGCACCGTTAGGCAACACCGCGGTGATCGCGCGAACGTCCTTCTGATAGATGTACGGCCGCTTCTGCCACTCGCGCCATTGCTCGCGCGTGGTGTTGTTCCCGAACCAGGGGAATCGCCGCAGCGTGAAGGTATTGGCGCCGAGCATGCGGCCAATGAAGTCGTTCTCGACGTAGCGGCTCATCCCCTCGACGATCGAGACAACGGCGATGAGGAACATCACCCCGATCGTCACGCCGGCGAGCGTGAAGAAGCTCTTGAGCTTCTGCACGCGAATCTGCGCGAGCGCTAGTCGGACGGCTTCGAGAAGAGGCATTCGGTTCTACGTCATCCCGAGGAGCGAAGCGAGGAGGGATCTGCACTTGGGCCAACTCAAGGTGCAGATCCCTCGGTCGCTACGCTCCCTCGGGATGACAGCTGGGGTTATTCATATCGTAAAGCTTCCACCGGATCCAACCGCGACGCGCGGAATGCCGGCAGCATGCCGAACAACACGCCCGCGAGCGCGCTCGACGCCAGTGCGGCCACGATGGCGACGGGCGGCGTTGACGCGTCGATTGGTGTCGCGCTGCGAATGACCAGCGTCACGCCCCCGCCGACGAGCAAGCCGACGATCGCGCCTACCGTCGTCAGCGTCGAGGCCTCGACCAGGAACTGCCACAGGATCAGCCGTCGCGTGGCGCCTAACGCTTTGCGCACGCCGATCTCACGCGTCCGCTCGGTTACCGAGATCATCATGATCGCGACGACGCCCACTCCGCCGACGAGCAAGCCCACGGCCGACAGCACGATCATAACGAGAAAGAACACGCCAACGATCTTGTTGTACATCGCGAGCAGCTTCTCGGGCGTGTTGGTGAAGAAGTCGTTCGTCTGGCCGGGCCGCAGGTGGCGAGCGGCACGCAGCGTTGCAATCGTCTCGTCCATCACCCCGTCGCGATCGACGCCATCGCGCGGCTTCACGGTCAGCTGCATCCAGTAGAGGCTGACGTCGAGCCTGTGCTGCGCGGTGGTGATCGGAACGATCAGTTTCCCCTTATCGCCGCTGTCGAAGACGTTCGGAATCGGGTTGTAGACACCGATGATCGTGAAGAGCTCGCCATTGAGACGAATGGCCTTGCCGACCGCCTCCTCGCCATTGAACAAACGCTCAACGATCTTGTCGTTCACGAGCACGACCGGCGCGCCCGCCTCGTACTCGGATTGCGTGAAGTCGCGGCCCGACGTGACGTCCCCGCCCGCCACGTCGAACCAATTGGTCGAATAGCCGATCAGTGAGACACCGGGCAGCTCGCGGTCGGCGTACTTCACGCTCGCCGATGTCTCGATATCAGCGCTGACTTCCTGGACCGTCGGGAGCTGGGCGATTTCGCGGCCCTGATCGAGCGTCAACGGACGGAAGCGCATCCATGGACACGACTCGCCGCCGCCGTCGCAGGCGGTGAACTCGGCCGGCCAACGGGAGATGAAAAACGTGGTCGGGCCGGCCGCGGCGAGGCTGCGCGACACGCCCGAGTTGATACCATGCACCGCGGCCGACATCACCGTCACGACGAATACCCCGACGGCTATGCCAAGGATCGTGAGGCCGGCACGCACCTTGTTCGTGCGAATCGCGTCGAAGGCGATGAAGACGCCTTCGGTGAGTTGATAGAGACTGTTGCCGAGCGAGCGGGTCATGAGCGTTTCCTCATTCGCTGCGCATGGCCAGGATCGGATCCAGGCGTGATGCCCGGCTCGCGGGGTACGCGCCCGCAATGATTCCAACGCCGCCGCCGATAGCGACAGCGAGCACGATGGACCACGGCGCGACGGCGGCGGGCAAGGGTGACACTTTCGCGATGACCGCGGCGAGAGCGATACCGAGCGCCACGCCGATCAGGGCACCGACGGCGCTCAATGTCGCCGATTCCACCAGAAACTGCGCGAGAATGTCGCGCCTCCGCGCGCCCAGCGACTTTCGAATGCCGATCTCGCGGGTGCGCTCGGCCACCGCCACCAGCATGATGTTCATGATCACGATCGCGCCGACGACGAGTCCAATCGCGGGCAAAACCGTGCCGGCGAGTACCATGAACTTGCGGATCGTCCGCCACTGACTCAGTGCGGATTCCGAGCTCTCGAGCACGAAGTCGTCTGTTTCAGCCGGTCCGAGACGATGCCGCTTGCGCATCAACTCGCGAACGATCTCCTCGAGACCGCTGAACGCCTCCGGCTTCGGGGCCTGCACCACGACCCCGTAGAGGTTGTTTCGCGAGCCGGCGATTCGCATCATCTCGGAGTGGAACGGCGCAATGACCTGCCGATCCAGCGCCAACCCGAATACCGTGCCCTGTTTCTCGAGAACTCCGATGACGGTGAACGGGAACCGATGGATCCGAATTTCGCGTCCGATCGGATCGAGATTCGGGAAATAGCGCTCGGCGATCTCCTGACCGATTACGATGACCGGCGCGCCGAGCGCATCTTCCTGTTCGTTGAAGATGCGGCCCTTGGACAGCGCGAGATCCTTGATCAGGAAATACTCCGGCGACGCTGCCTCGGCGAGCACTCTCGGACCGCCTTGCGCGAATGGCGAGCTCGCATCGGTCCGAGTGACGTTGTGCATCGCCCAACGCGTGCCGGGCGGCAACGCGTCTCGCACTGCGAGCGCATCGTCGACCTGGATCTTCGGTCGCCGCTGCCATGCCTTCCACTCGGCTTCGGTGACGTCGTTCTGAATGTCGGGGAAGCTGCGGAGGTTGAAGGTGTTCACGCCGAGGAACTTCCCAGCGAAATCTTCCTCCACGTAACGATTCATCCCCTGCACGATGGAGACGACAGCGATCAGGAACATCACACTGATCGTGACGCCAATGAGCGTAAAGAAGCTCTTCAGCTTCTGCACGCGCAGCGTACCGAGGGCGAGACGAACGGCTTCGAAAAGGGGCATGGCTGGTAGAGGGTAGAGGGCCGTGAGTAGAGAGTAGGAAGAGCAGCGGGCTCACCCTCTGCTCTCGGCCCTCTACCCTCTACTCATAGTCCCACTCTTGCCGCAAACGCCTCTCGCCGATCATCGGTCGACACCAGGCCGTCGCGCAGAACGACGACACGACGAGCGTGCGCTGCGATGTCGGCCTCGTGCGTCACCATGATCACGGTCTGCCCGCTGGTCGCGAGAACCTCGAACACCTTCATGATCTCTTCCGAGGTCTGCGAGTCGAGGTTACCCGTCGGCTCGTCGGCCAGCAGGATTGACGGATTGTTCACGAGCGCGCGCGCGATGGCGACACGCTGCCGCTGACCGCCGGAGAGCTCGTTCGGCTTGTGGTCCATGCGGTTCTCGAGCTGCACCTGCTCCAGCGCATGCTTCGCACGACGCTTGCGCTCGTCGGCCGCGATGCCCGCGTACACGAGCGGCAGCTCCACGTTATGCAGCGCCGTGGCGCGTGGAAGCAAATTGAACGTCTGGAAGACGAATCCAATCTCCTTGTTCCGCACGCGCGCCAGCTCGTCATCGCTCATGCG
>JANWKK010000168.1 GCA_025451425.1 Gemmatimonadaceae bacterium | reverse complement strand
GCCAAACGTCTCACCGGTTCCGGGACCCAACGGGGTCCGAAGGTGCAGCCGCCCAACGATCGCGGAGCCGGAAGGAACGTCGAATGCCGCGAGCGGCGCCGCATCTCCCCCCGCCGGCGGCGCGGCGACGGTGATCCAGGACGCGTCGTCGAACTCCGCGTCCTGCCAATGCCAAGGGTAACGGCGCCCGTCGACGGACTCGCCGGGTCCGGCAGCGTAGTAGCCGTGCACCGTCGCGTTCGTGATCACGATCGGCGTATATGCTGAATCGACGAGCAGTTTCCAGCCTGGACCGCTGTTGACGAGCGCACTCTCGCGCTCGCCGTCGCCTTGCACGAGGAATCCAGTTCGATAGCTGTATTGCGCGACCGGTCGCGTCGCGCCCCAGTTCCACACCACAGCGGCGAGCACGTTGCGGCCAACGCGCAGGTGCGGCGCGAGATCGATCGTCTCGTAGCGCCAGTGCGCGACATCCGAGCGCTGCGGTCCCGATGATACGAGAGCGCCGTTGAGATACAGGTGATACCGGTTGTCAGCCGAGACGTGCACCACGAACCGCCCTGGAGCCGCCGAGAGCACGAAGGTTCGTCGCGCGTGAAAGACGACGAAGGAGTCGCCTTTCACGTTAGGCGGTGCGATCCACCTCGCCGCGTTCGCGCCGCCAAACTTCGAGGTGACTTGCGCCCTGACGCTCGAGCCGACGAGCGCCAAGACCGCAAGCGACGCGAACGCTTTACTTGTCACCACCCGACGCGGTCGCAATTCGACTGAGGTTTCGATCGGGGGGCTCCACGCCCATCAGGTGATAGACGAAGAAATCGTTCCTCTTCTTGTCGCCGTACGGACCACCGCTCGTGTGCCCCGCTCCCGGAATCACGAGCAGATCGAACATCTTGTTGGCCTTGATGAGTGAATTGACAACCTGGAACGTCGATGACGGATCGACGTTCATGTCCATCTCGCCAACGACGAGCAGTAAGTGCCCTTGCAAGCGATACGCATTATCGACATTCGACGAAGCTGCATAATGCGGCCCGAGCTCGCCCATCCATTGCTCGTTCCACCAGATCTTGTCCATGCGGTTGTCGTGGCATCCCGCCGCGGAAACCGCGGCCTTGTAGAACTCAGGATGAAAGAGCAACGCGCCCATCGAGTTCTGCCCACCAGCCGAAGTACCGTAAATTCCAACGCGACTGGTGTCATAAAACGCGTGCTTCGAGGCGAACGCCCGATGCCATAAAATGCGATCCGGGAATCCCGCGTCGCCGAGGTTCTTCCACGCGACGTCGTGAAATGCCTTCGAGCGATTGGATGTGCCCATGCCGTCGATCTGCACGACGATGAATCCGAGCTCCGCGATCGATTGCATGCCGAGCTGCGTGCTGAAGGTCTTCGGCACGAACGAGCCCTGCGGCCCGGCGTAGATGTTCTCGATCACCGGATACTTCTTCGTCGAGTCGAAGTTCGTTGGGCGAATCACGACGCCCCAGATGTCGGTCGTCCCGTCGCGTCCCTTGGTGACAAACACCTCCGGCGGCTGCCATCCCGTCGCGAGCAAGGCGCTGGCATCGGCGCGTTCGACGTCGTTGAGCACCTTCCCATCGCTCGCACGCCGTAGTTGGAGCCGGGGCGGGAGATCAACGCGCGATGAGAGATCCGCGAAATAGCGATGGTCCGGCGAGTAGGTGATGCTGTGGTTCGCGTCGCCGTCGGTGAGCGTTGTTAGGCCTGTCCCGTCGAAATTGATCCGATATGCATGTACGAAATACGGATCCTTGCCTGCGTACATCCCACTCGCGGTGAACCAGATCTGGCGCGCGGTCGTGTCGACCCAATCGACGCCACGAACGACCCAGGGTCCCTTCGTGATCTGATTCTTTACCCTCCCCGTCTTGCCGTCGAACAGGTACAGGTGATTCCAGCCATCGCGCTCCGACATCCAGATAATGTCCTTTCCATCGGCCACGTCGTAGCGGTACTTCTTCGCCGAGTACTCGAAGAAGGTCGGCATGCGCTCATCGATGATCGCGCGCGTCGCACCCGTCGCGGCATCGATCTCGATGACACGATAGACGTGATGGCCGCGTTGATTGTACTCGAAAGTGACCGAGCGGCTGTCGCCGCGCCACTCGAGCGCGGTGACGTTGTACGCGGTCGGAAAGAGCGCGCGGTCGACGACGATTTCGCGGCGGGCGTCGACGTCGAAGATGGCCGGCGTGCCCACGTCGAGCACGTCGCCGGGCTTGTTGTACAGCAAGCTCGCTTGCTTCGGCTGCAATTGATCTTCGGGCGAGGACTGGATGTAGTGGACTTCGCGCCGGTATCCGGGCTTCACGCGATACGCGGCGATGCGCCTGGAATCCGGCGACCACACGATCGACTGCGGATCATAGGCGTCGCCTTCGGTGCCGTCGACGCCAAGCATCGCGCCGCCTTCTCGTGAACCGTTAGGCCGAACGTAGATGTTGTAGTTGCGCACGAGCGCTTCCCACTTGCCGTCCGGCGAGATCTTCGGCCGGTCTGGTGGAAGCCGTCGCTCGCCAAAAAGGCCACCACCCTCGCCTCTCGGCCCACCACGGACTGCAGGTTCCTCTCGCGGCACTTCTCGGCACGCGTACGTCGTTAGGCCGCAGCGCCAGCGCGCGCTATCGGCGATGCCGACACTGCCGTTCCCGCCGGCAATGAATTCGATCGCGCGCGCACTGTCGACGAAAGTAAATCGGGTGAACGGCAACGTAACGCCCGTGACAGGCCTTGCCGGGGACGCAGCGCGCGGAGTCGCGCTATCGCGCGCTGCGCTGAAGGCTGCCGCGAGCCGGTCATGGTCGAAGGCGGGGTGCTTTTGTAGCGTCGTCGCGTCGACGAGCATGAAGACAAAACCGCCGCTCACCGACTTGCGGTACACGAGCTGATCGGTCCCGGGCACCCACGCTGGCGCGTCTGCGGCGTCGATGACCTTCCCTTCGACGCGGGCACGAAGTCCGTCGGACCGCGCGTAGTCGGCGGCGGTGCCCTGTGCGAAAACAGGAGCGTGCAGGCTAACACCCGCGATCAGGACCGCGGTCGGCGTGAGTCGGACCAATGTCATGTGAGGAGCCTCGACGACAGGTCGAACGCAGTTATGCAAATACTCAATGCCGATGCCAGCCACCTTCGGTGTCCACTGGCCGGCCGGCAAGAGCCGACAGGTGTTCAACGCGCGATTATACACCCAGAAGGACCGGCTGACGAGCTACGGCTTCGATTCTGTCGCCATTCCGTCAGGCGCGTCAGAACAAACGTGCGGACCGTGCGCTAGACGAACACGTCGTCGATTTCGGCGACAGCCGATGTCGATGCGGCGTTGACTAGCGCCGGCACCCGGGCGTTCGCCTCGCCAAACCCCGGCGCCAGGCTCGCGAAGAGCGCGAACGCGCCGCCGAGGAAGATTGCTAGCAAAACGAACAAGGAGCGCTTCGAGCCGGTCGCGTCGAACACCACCCCAACGATCGACGGTCCGACGATCCCGGCCACGCTCTGTACGAGCAGGAAGGCGCCCGCGAGCGAGCCCGCGCGTGCCGCGGTGCCCAGCTCCAACGCCATCGGCGTGAGATTGGCCACGGGGAACGACCAGGAGAGGCCGAAGACGAAAAGCACGATGACGGCCAACGTGAGTGTCGGAACGACGTGGAGGATCGCACACGCGACCGCCATCCCCGCGATGCCGATGAGCGACATGCGGCGTCTGCCGTACCGGGCACCAAGCCAGCCAGCAGGGATCGATCCGACGAGCGTCGAGACCGCGACGGCGATGAAGCCTAACGATACGTTGGCGACGGTCGTTTGAAAGCGCTCTGATCCATGCAACGTGAACCAGCTCGAGAAGGACTGGAACGCCATCTGAAAGAGCAGGCACGCGGCGAAGAATTGCGGTGCGCGTCCGCCGCCAGCGGTGAATGCGTCGCGCAGCGAACGAAACGGAGCGACGGCAGCACGTGCGGCGTGTTGCCGCACGTCTGATTCGTGCGGCGGCTCGCGAAGAAAAACGCTGCACACAAGCCACACGATTGCCACCAGACCCGCCGCAAGCGCGAAGGGCAGCTCCATGCTCCGCTCGGCGAGACTCCGCGCCGAACTGAGCATCACCATCGCGCCGATGCACATCGCGACACCCAGAATCCCCTCCGTCTTCGATCGATGAATCGACGGCACGAGCTCCGCGAGCAAGGCCGAAAAGGGAGCACGCCAAACGGCGAGTGCGACGTCGAGAAAAACCATCGCGAGAAGGAGCGCCGCCAATCCGAACCGCTCCGCGAACGGAATCGCCGCGAGCGCCACGGCAGTGATCGGAAGCGCCGCGAGCACGAACGGTACGCGACGCCCGAGTCGAGTATGCGTCCCGTCCGAGAGCGCACCGATGAGCGGGACCAGGAACAACGCGAGGACGTTGTCGATTCCCATCGCCGCGCCAATGCCTGTGCTGCTCGTCAGATGCTGCTGGAGCAGTGGCGGAACGTAGGAGTCGTAGAGTGGCGAGACGGCGCCGATGACGAGACTTCCGCCGGCGAGGACGAGCGAGGAGACCCACGGCATGCGCGTGGTCTCGTCAGGACTCCCACTGAAACGCGACTCCAGAGGCACGATGAACAGGGCCGGAAATGAAGGTGCTAGGGTTAGGTGTTCGCGCACGGCCGCGCAAGACTTGCGCGGACCACGTCGGGCCTCCGCCCCAGACCCTGGCGCCTACGATAGCCTTGCCCCGCGACGCGAGGCTCGAGTGCCCTTATCAACCCTCGGTGAACTTACCGTGCTCGTATTGGCTGATGAGCGCCGCGTTGGTTCGCTCGGTCTCATTGAGCTGACTCTCGCGGAAGCCGTCGTTAGGCTTGTACCAACTGAAGCTCGCAAAGTAGCGCTGCAGCTTCGGATCCTGAAAGCGCCGACCGTGCCGGGCGTAGATCTCGTTCCGCAAGCGGCGCGCGTCCTCATTACGCAGGCCGCGGACGTCGTCGACGGTCAAGAGCCGCGTCCCGAGGGACTGGTGCAGCTCCTCTTCACGCTTCGTGATCAGTGCAATATTGGCTCGTTCGATAGCCGAGAGTTCGACGTCTGAATAGTCCTTCCGCGGCGTGTACCACGGCTCGTGCCTGAAGTACTCAGCGAGCCATAGCGTTTGAAACGGACGTCCGTGACGTGCATAGATCTCGTTTCGCAACAGACGTAAGTCGTTGATCGAGACGTTGGACAGCATGTGCTCGGTCAACGGCGTCGACTGAAACAGGTTCATCAACCCTGGCGACACCGAGCGCTGGTCTTGCCGCATGATCGCGAGCGCGATCGTGTCGAGGTTCTGCCTCTCGATTGGAGACAGCTCGCCAGACGCGTAGTCGGGGTTCGGCTTGTACCAATACCGCTCCGCGAAGTAGTGCTGC
>JANWKK010000167.1 GCA_025451425.1 Gemmatimonadaceae bacterium | reverse complement strand
TTCGTTGCACACGGTTCATTCGCAATTCGGCATGACGTGCGACGGCCATCCCGTGATCGACCGCTTCGTGTTCTCCGGCATGGTGCTGACACCACCACCTGCGCGCGCCGTCTTGCCGCTCGACGCCGTGAACTTTCATCCGCGCAAGGACGCGACGGTCCTCTACACTGCGGCGTACGGCGTTACTCCGGCCGACTCGGCCGGCAGCCTAACGATTGAAGTTCCGCTGCGTATCGTCGGACAGGCTGGCGACACGATTCTTTTGCAGTCCACCGGCGCTCCACACAGCGGCGGTGGAACGATGATCCATTCTGGAGAGGCGGTACTGGCGGGAAGCGGAGCGAGCGCGGAACTGCTTCGCCGCCTCGCCGGGTCGCTCGGCGTGACGACTCAGCTGCGCGTCGTCGCTGCCTTCATGCCTCGTCGCGGCCGTCTCTGCACGCTCGTCGGCGGCTGGCCGCGGCTCGTCATCGATGGCCAGAGCATCGCCGACAGCGTCGACCGCATCGAGGGAACCTTTCCACGCTTCTCGAGCACGCGTCACCCGCGCACCGGCGTCGGCTTCTCACGTGACAGCTCGACCCTCTATCTCATCACCGTCGACGGACGCAGCGAATCGAGCTCCGGCATGAGCCTCGGCGAATTCGCGTCGCTGATGCAAGCGTTAGGCGTTGCGCAGGGGCTCAACCTCGACGGCGGCGGCTCGACCACGCTCGTCCTTCGCGGACAGGTCGTCAATCACCCGTCCGACAGTACGGGCGAGCGGAAGGTCGGTAACGCGTTGCTCGTAACGCGACGCCGCTGAGGGTGCTAGGTCCTTAGCTGCTCGGTGGTGTCAACTCTCCTACCACCTAGCACCTCAGAATTCGACCTGCGCTCCGAGCTCGACGACACGGTTAGGCGGTATTCCGAAAAACTCGGTCGCCGAGCGAGCGTTACGTGTCATCACGACAAAGAGACGCTTTCGCCAGCGGGCGAGGTGCAGCGGCTTCGGTGCGCCCTCACTCGGGGCCGGCGCGCGGCGGACGCCCGGCTTGGCCTCCGGCTCACCCCCATGTCGCTTCTTGTCGGCGATGATGATTCGCTCACGACCGAGGTAGAAAGTCGTGTCGAGCGCTCGTGCTCGAAGCCCCTGTGCTTTGGCAATCGCCAGCACTTCCGGCACGTCCGGCGTCTCCATGAATCCATAACGAGCGGTCACTCGATAGAAGCCTTGCTCGAGGCGCTCGACTTGAACCCGTTCGTCCTCGTCGACCTCCGGCACTTCCTCGGTGAGAATCGACATCAACACTACCTGCTCGTGTAGCACCTTGTTGTGCTTGAGATGGTGCAGCAATACGACCGGCACGCCGTCGGCGGAGGACGTCATGAACACCGCTGTGCCCGAAACGCGAGGCGGCTTGCGGCGTTCGACGTCGTCGAGGAAGAGGCTGAGTGGCAACGAGCCCGCGTGCAGGACTTCGTTGAGCATAACGCGTCCGTTCTTCCACGTGCTCATGAGCGTGAACACGCCGATGGCGATTGCGACGGGCACCCAGCCGCCATGCTCGAACTTGATCGCGTTCGCGAGCAGCAGCGAAATGTCGACGAACAGAAATGCGGCCGGGAGCGTGCCCACGTGCGCGAGCGACCAATTCCATCGTGAGCGCGCAACGACGTAAAACAGAATCGACGTGATCGCCATTGTACCGGTCACGGCGATGCCGTACGCTGCGCCCAGGGCTGTCGAATTGCGGAACGCCACGACGAGTAGCAGGCAGCCGACCATCAATGCGTTGTTGATCTCGGGAATGTAGATCTGCCCGACTTGCGAGTGCGACGTGTGCACGATCGTCACACGTGGTGAGTAGCCCAGCTGCACACTCTGTTGAGTCAGTGAGAAGGCACCCGAGATCAATGCCTGCGACGCGATCACCGCGGCGATCGTGGCGATGACAACGAGCGGCCATAGGAGCGAGCTGGGCGCGAGAAGGAAGAATGGGTTCGTCGCCGTGGACGGATCACGCAACACGATCGCGCCCTGACCGAAGTAGTTGAGCAGAAGGGCAGGGAAAACGAGGCCGAACCAGGCCAATCGAATTGGACGCTTGCCGAAGTGGCCCATGTCGGCGTAGAGCGCTTCTGCCCCCGTCACCGCCAGGACGACTGCACCGAGAACGAGAAAGCCGGTCTTCCCGTTTGCACCGAAAAACTGGAGCCCGTACCACGGATTCAGTGCAAGCAGTACACGCGGCTCGCGGGCGATCTCGTTAACGCCGAGCGCGGCGATCGTGACGAACCAGATTGCCATGATCGGTCCAAACATCACGCCGATGCGTGCCGTCCCGAACCGCTGAAACACGAACAACCCCAAAAGAATAATCAGCGCCACGATTACGATAATGGATTCGGGCAGGTGAGGATGAACGACCTGCACACCCTCGACGGCGCCCAGGACCGAAATTGCGGGCGTGATGATGCCGTCGCCGTAAAGGAGTGCCGCGCCGAACAGGCCTAACGAGATCAACAGCCAGCGCCGCCGCCGATCAGCGACGCGGCGCTCCTGCTGGAGCAGCAACGCGAGCAAGGCGAGGATTCCACCTTCGCCCCGATTGTCTGCCCGCATGATGAAAACGATGTACTTGATGCTCACCACGATGATGAGCATCCACACGATCAACGACAGGACGCCGTAGACGTTCAGCTGGGATGCCTCCAAGCCGTATTCCGGATCGAAGCACTGACGCAGCGCGTACAGCGGACTCGTGCCGATGTCACCATAGACAATCCCGAGCGCGATCAACGACAAGCCCGCGAGCCGGCGTCCGCTGGGACGCTCCTCGCGTAGCTGTCGATGCGGGCGGACCGCGGCGAAGAAGCCGCTCGCGCCCGTGGGAGGTTCTTTGGGCGTGGCAGGCGCAGAAGCCTCAGCCGGTGCCGCTTGCGAAGCTTCCGTGGCGGCATTTGCGCCGCCCTTGCGAAGGGGTTCTGCAGTCATCGAGTTTGGCGGGATCGGTCCCGCCCGAGTCTCGTCGCGGCCTGAGCTGAAGCCGAGGGAAATCCTCAACCCAAGTTGCAACGCAAAAATGGGTCACGCATCAAGTGCCGTGACCCAAGACCCCAATTTAGTTGTGCGCTCAGGCCGGTAAAGCGGCCCCCTGCTTATTTACAGCTTCGTAGGGCCTTCGCTCTTTGCCGAGGCGCTCTGCTCCTGGGTGAGCTTTTCGATGTCCGCCGCCGCCTGTTTGAGAATCTCGCTGATCTTGGCGAGGCGCTCCCGATCGTTGGGGGACCGTGAAGCCACGTAGAAGGTGGCCCGGCCAAGGCTCGCCATCGATCGCTTGAGGTCTGCCATCGGCGCGTCGAAAAATCCCTCGACGAATTTCGCGATCCGCTCGAAGATGTCGTCTACGGTCGCGCTGTGCTCCTCAAGATGCTTCCGGCCCTCATCGGTGATCTCGTAGCTCTTGCGGCCACCCTCTTCCGGCATCGCGCGAGCGTATCCCAGATCCTCCAGCATGGTCAGAGTCGGGTACACCGTTCCCGGACTCGGCGCATAGGAGCCGCCGAAGCGATCCCCGAGCTCCTTGATGATCTCGTAGCCATGTCGTGGCTTCTCGGCCAGCAACCTGAGAATCACGTACTTGAGGTCACCTTGCTCGAACACCCGACCAGCTCGAGCTTTCCATCCGCCGCGACCGCGCGGACCACCGCCGCCCCAGAAGTCACCCATGAATCCGTCGAATCCCCAGCGTCCTCTCGACTGGCCGGACGGTCCGCAGTTGCCAAAGTCTCTCAGATCGAAGAATGCGCCGAGCATATGGTCTCCTAGCAATACGCCTCAGATATACCTTAGATATATCTTCAAGTCGCAAGTACGATATATCAAGTGATATATCGGCGCAAGTGGGCTTGTGCGCCTTAACACTATGCCGGCGTTCAGCGCGGAGAGTATGTGGGGCACGTGGCTTGCCCTTTCACCTCGCTCGTGAGCCGCAACGGGGCGCTTCAGGCCGAGGCGCGGGCGGTTCGAAGCATCAGGAGGCAAGGATGTCCGACGACATGACCAGGGATGGCGTGAAGAACCAGGGCGAGGGAATGGTCGATCAGGTCAAGGGTCGCGTCCGCAACACCGTTGGCGGCGTAACCGGCGACACGAGCGAGCAGATCAAGGGCAAGGCCGAGGAACTGAAGGGCAAGGCCCAGCGCAAGATCGGCGAGAAGCAGGTGGACCTGGATCCGGACGACTGAATCAAGAACTGGAAGTCATAGAACGACAAACCCCGCGAGAGCGCATCTCGCGGGGTTTGCTTGTTTACACCTGGCGCCCAGCCAAGGCGTCATCGCGTCGCGCCTACTGCAAGAGGGCCCGGCGGCCTTAACCCGCGGCCGTCGATCAATTTCTTTCGCAGGCGCTTCGCCGTGTACATGGTAGTATCCGCGCGCGTGAGCAGATCCTCGGGCGTCATCTGGCCGTGCTCGTCTGGTTGAGCCAAACCGACGCTCACCGACAGTGGAAGATCTTTTCTCGTCGCGAGCGCGACGAAGGGCTCTCGCCAACGAGCGGTCCACGAATCGGGCGCGGCATCCGCGGGCGCGATTGCAAGGACCGCGAACTCGTCACCGCCAACGCGCGCGACGATATCGGTCGAGCGGAACGCTTGGCGGAGAACCACGGCGACTTCCATGAGTGCGCGATCGCCGGCCCAATGGCCGTAGGTGTCGTTGATGATTTTCAGCTCGTCGACGTCGAAGAAGATCTGCCAGATCGATTTCGGCTCGGCGACCTTGAGCAGCGTCGCAGCGCGCGTGACGTAGCCGCGGCGGTTGTAGAGGCCCGTAAGCTCGTCGGTGAATGCTGCCGCGCGGAGCGATGACGTTAGGCGATGACGCTCCGCCGCGACGAGGAGAACGCGCAGGAGGCCCGGCGACTCGAGCAGCGCCGCGGTGACACAATCTTCGGCGCCGAGGCGAATCGCGCTCAGGAAGAGTGCCTCCTCGAACCAGGGGACAACGACGACGATCGCCGCGTCGGGAACGGCGCGCCGCGCCGCCATCATCGAGATGCCCAGCTCAACGGCAGCGCCTAATGCGATAACGACGACGTCGGGCGCATTCCACAGCGAACGCGTCCCCGTCGCGTCCTCGCCACGTGACTCGTCAGGCGCCGAAGCCGGCACGAGCTCCACCGACCTCACATCGCGCAAGAGCACGCGCAGCTCGTCGGCCACACCGTCGGAGCCGTGGTCGATAAGGGCAGCGCGTAATCGAGCGGAGGAGTCGAAAGAGATCATGCGGCGAAGGGCGACACGATGGTGTCCGGGCCCCGCTGCGACCGATCGGGGGGCACGGCTGGTGGAAAGGCTATCGGGGCGGGGAGCGTCTCCAGGATGCGCGTAAAAAGCTCGAGCACATCCGGATCGAACACCCGCCCGCGGTCCGCGCGCATCGCTTCGAGTGCCTCGGTGGGCGTATAGGCGGCGCGGTACGGCCGGTGAGTCGTCAAAGCGTCATACACGTCGGCGACGCACAGGATCCGCGCGCTGATGGGAATTGCGTCGCCGCTCACGCCATCCGGGTATCCTGCCCCATCCCAACGTTCGTGATGGTGGCGAATCATCGGAAGGACGTCCCAGGGGAATTCGACGTCCTTCAACAGGTCAGCGCCGGCCGACGCATGCCGCTCGATGATCGCACGCTCGGCAGGCGTCAGCGGCGCCGCTTTGTTCAGAATATCCGAGGGCACAACGATCTTGCCGACGTCGTGGAGCATGGCGCCGATGCGCATCCAGAACAGCGTTTGCTCATCGAAGCCCAGGGCTTTGCCAATGGCGCAGGTATAATCGGCGACGCGCTCGCAGTGGCCGAGTGTGTACCGATCCTTCGACTCGATCGACTGGCCCCATTGCCTAACGACGTCCAGGAACCGACGCTCGAGCCGGTCGATGCGCCGACGCACGTCGGCGATGTCTCGCTGGACACGAAGCCGGGCGAACAATCGATGCGACGAGTTCAATGATTGCAGGGCGTCCCGGTTGCGCCGAAGGGCTGTGTAGAGCTCCGCCTGCTCACGGGCGCTCTCCGCCGCGAGCAGCAGATCCTCGCGCCGAAGCGCGCTCTCGTACGCAACGCGCAGATACTCTTCCGCCTCTTCCGTGCGCCCAAGCTCGCGCGCAATCACACCGCAGTGCTTATAGACCTCGCTGAGTACGCGAATATCGTTGAGCGGCCGAGCTTCCTGCAGGACGCGCTCGCACACGACCTGTGCGTCGACGTAATCCCCGCGGGCGATGCGCATGGCCGCGCGGTTGACCTCGACCATGAGCGCGGTGCTCGCGTCTCCGCAGGTATCGCAGAGCGCCAACGCCTCGCGATAGGTGGCCTCGGCGTCATCCCAGCGTCCGAGATCCGCATAGGCGAGGCCGATATCGTTCAGCAAGTTCGCAACATACGTATCGAGGCCGAGCGTGCGATAGCCGGCGAGACTCGTCCGATAGTGACGCAGCGCGCGCGGCACGTCCCCGCGCATGCTCGCGATGACGCCGAGGTTCTGCTCGACCATCGCGACTAAACGAGCGTCGCCAGCGATCTGCGCCATCCGACGCGACTCGTGATACAACGCTTCTGCCTCATCGAGCTGCCCGCGCTGCCAATGGCTGATCGCAATGATGTTCTTGGCATTCGCGACCGCGGCCGAGTCACCGCGCAACTCGGCGACGGCGAGGGCGGCATTCACGCAATCGAGTCCGGCTTCGACATCGCCGTCGTCGAGGTAGAGTCGGCCGACGCGGCGCAAAATCATCGACGCCTCTTCGGCGTCCGCGTCGGAGCGCAAGAGGTAGAGTGCACTCTCGTACCGTCGACGCGCGAGCTCGCGTTGGCCCGCCCGCTCGGCGCGAAGCGCCTCGTCGAGCAACGTGCCGACCGCACTCGCATGACGGCCGCGGGCGACGCGCCGAGTGGCGCTCGTCGGACGCATCAGCGCACGTCCGAGAGACTGTCGCTGGCTGCCGACGCGACGGTGTAGCCGGAGAAGTGGCGAATCTCGAGCAACGCGCTGCGATCCTTGACGTCGACCTGCACCGGCAAGATCTCGATCACCCGCGCATTGCCGGTCGCGTCCATCGGCAACGAGTCGTCGGCGAAATACCCGGCGAAAAGCTGCGGAACGGACAGAGGCTGCTTGAGGCGGATGCCGCGCAGAGATTGGATGAGCTGAATCGGGATGGCGAAATGCAAGCCATGCGGCTCGAAGCGATACGCGAGCGATGCGCCCTTGAGCGCGGTCACCGTAATGTGCGTCGGAGCGGCAACGGCGCCGGCGGGCACGATAATCGTTAGGCCTGTGGACGGATGCCGCACGAATGCGCCGAGCGGGCCGACATCGAAGCCGAAGGTGTCGCTGACGGTGAGCGCGATTTCTCGGCTCACGGGTTGGATCGGCGCTCCCGCGGGATCGGCGACGACACCTACCGGCGGCGCTCCATCCAAACGGGGCGAGACGACGAGCGCCTGATCGCCGCTGCACGCGACGACAGTCGCGGCGGCGATGAAAATGGCGAGACGTGCAGCGGTGGGGCGCTTCGACATCATCTGGCTCTCCGTCGGTCTGTTAGCGGACCTGTCGATCGAGCGAACAACGAATGCTCGCTAGGCATTTCCGCGAGCACATCAGGAGATAACCACGTGAACCATACATGGGCCGTGATTCGTATCACGGGTTTTTGGAAGTAACAAAGTTCTCAAAATCGATAGTTGACACGCTCATGCAGCGGCTTGTTTGACCGGGGGCGGAGTGCCCGCGGCAGCAGCCACGAATGCCTGAAAGCTCGGGACAACACGTTCGAATACTGCGAACAATTCCGGATCGAAGGAGCGACCCGAGTCCTCGCGCATCATGCGCAACGCTTCGTGAGGAGAGAATGCGGGGCGGTACGGACGATCAGTCGTTAGGGCATCGAAGACATCGGCGAGCGCAAGGACGCGCGCGTGGAGCGGGATGTCCTCGGCCGTTAGGCGATCGGGGTAGCCGCATCCATCCCAGCGCTCATGGTGGCTGCGCACCATCGGCAGCACGTCCCATGGGAACTCGACGTCCTTGAGCAGCTCCACACCCGCGACGGGATGACTTTCCATCAACGCGCGCTCTTCGGGCGTCAGCTTCCCGGGCTTGTTCAGCACCTCCGTCGGGACGTTGAGTTTCCCGACGTCGTGGAGCAGCGCGCCGATGCGGAACCAGAACAGCGTACTCGGATCCGGATCCAGCGCGCGAAGGATCGCACACGCGTAGTCTGCGACGCGCTCGCAGTGGCCTAGCGTATACGGGTCCTTCGATTCGATCGAGCGCGCCCAGGCGCTGACGATGTCGTAGAAGCGCTGCTCGAGATTGCGCATCCGGCGCGCGACGTCGGCGAGATCGCGCTGCGCGCGCAGC
>JANWKK010000166.1 GCA_025451425.1 Gemmatimonadaceae bacterium | reverse complement strand
CGGTCGCTCCCGACGTATGATGAGCATCCTCTCACGGAAATTGTCGCGGCTGCGACCGCGCGTGCGCGGGTCACGCTTTCACTCCTGGCCCTCGCGAGTGCGCTGGCGCTCTTTCTCGGTGCCTTGGGCGTGTACGGCGTGATGGCGTATACGGTGAGTCTCCGTCAGCGAGAGATCGGCGTGCGGATGGCGCTCGGCGCGGAGCCACGCGAAGTAAGTGGCATGATCTCGAGGCAGGGATTGCGGCTTGGGCTCTTCGGTGTCGGCATCGGACTGGTCGGCGCGCTCGCAACAACACGGCTCCTGCGCGGGCTTCTGTATGAGGTCAGTCCCACGGATCCACTGGCGCTCGGCGGCACGTGTCTGACGCTCCTGGTGATCGCGGCGCTATCGAGCTGGATCCCCGCCCGGCGTGCCGCGGCGATCGATCCGTTGGAGGCGCTTCGTCGCGACTAACAATGACGTCGATGTCGTAGCCGATCTCACGACTGTCAACTGAGCCGGCCCCGGCTGTGTGAGTTCCCTTTCAGGTGACGGTCGCCGCCAGGGGCGGTAAATTCGCTATGAATGACCGGCGCGGCCGCGGGCCCGCCGACGCATCGCGGGCGCTTAGGAGAGGGGCACACGGATTGGCGACACGCCTAACGATGCCGCCAAAGACGTTAGATTGCGGAGGAATGACATCATGGGCACTACGACACTGCACCCCGGGCTTGGCTCCGGCACGCTCACGGACGTCTCCAACACGGCGACCAGTTTCGAGCCGAGTACTTCAACGCCATCCGTCGCACCGCGCCTCGGGTCGATCGTTGATCCTGCCGTCGTCCGATTGGCGGAGGACGCCGCGGTCAAGATCAACGCGTTCCCGAATCGGTCTGGGTACGCGAGCGGCATGAGCAGTATGCAAACGCATCTGCACGTTGAGGCTTGGCTAAAAAATCTTACCTACGCCAAGAACGTCTGGATCGATGTGCACGTGCTCGACGACGTCGGCGCCGTGCTCCGCTCCGAGACGCTGGCGCTGCGATATGCTCGACCCGCGGGTGATGGTGGCGATTTCTTCGTCCTCGACTATTTGCTTTACTACGGTTCCATCGCCACCGAAGGATCAATCGAGGCGCGTCCTGACGCCCGCACCGTGCAATATTATCTGTACGGCGAGATGAGCGGGCAGATGTTCAGTGATGGTATCGTACATGTGTGCTTAGTACGACCGGATTACGAGTCTACCTGACGGTCAAACGCGTGGGGCGCGCGGACGTATGAAGACGCAGGACTCGCAGCCCCAGAAGACCGGCGGACGTCAAGGCGGCAAGCCCAATGAGGCCAGCCGCAGCGCGGCGTCGCGTATGCCCCCGCGCCGCACTTGGCTCACGTTTCTGATCGTACTCCTCGCCAATTACGTGCTCATACGGCTGCTCTTTCCGAGTCCGCAGCCGGGAAAGGTGCCCTACACCCTCTTCAAGGCGCAGGCAACGCAAGGGAACGTCGCCAAGATCTACAGTCGCGGCGAAAGCATTACTGGGCGCTTCAGGTCGGCAGTTACTTATCCTCTAAAGCTCGACTCGAGCACTGGTGCGAAGCCTCGACCCATTCTCGATTTCGAGACGACGCTCCCTGCTTTCGTCGACCCCGGGCTGGAGACGCTCCTGATTTCGAAGGGCGTGGAGATCAGCGCTGAACCAATCCAGCAAGGCGACACGTGGCGCAGTCTTCTGTTGAGCTTTGCTCCCGGTCTGCTGATCATCGGCGCGTATGTATGGCTCTTCCGGCGCGCGGCGAAGCAGGGCGGCATGGGCGGGGGGCTCATGGGAATCGGCCGGAGTACCGCACGACGCTTCGACACGACGCAGGAGACGAAGATCACGTTCGACGACGTCGCCGGGATCGACGAAGCCGAAGAGGAGCTCGTCGAGATCGTGGACTTCCTCAAGGACCCGCCGAAGTACACGCGACTCGGCGGAACCGCACCGAAGGGCGTGCTTCTCATCGGCGCGCCGGGAACGGGAAAGACCTTGCTTGCGCGTGCCGTCGCCGGTGAGGCGGGAGTGCCCTTCTTCTCCATGAGCGGTTCGGAGTTCGTGGAAATGATCGTCGGTGTCGGCGCGGCACGTGTGCGCGACCTGTTCAAGCAAGCGCGCGAGAATGCGCCCGCAATCATCTTCATCGACGAGCTCGACTCCATCGGACGCGCCCGAGGCCAGTTCGCGATCGGCGGCTCGAGTGAGCAGGAGCAAACGCTAAACCAGCTCCTCACCGAGATGGATGGCTTCTCGAGCCGTCAAGGAATCATCGTGCTCGCCGCGACGAATCAACCGGACGTCCTCGATAAGGCTCTCCTTCGCCCCGGGCGATTCGATCGGCGCGTCGTTGTGAACCTGCCGGACAAGAAGGGGCGAGAGGCAATTCTCAAGGTGCATACGCGACACGTTCCGCTTTCACCGGACGTCGATCTGGCGGAGCTTGGCGCGGTCACGCCCGGAGTCGCCGGCGCGGACTTGCGCAATCTGGTGAACGAAGCGGCGCTGCTCGCGGCGCGTCGCAATCAGAACGAGGTACATCAAAAGGATTTTCTCGACGCGCTCGAGAGGATCGTCCTCGGTCCGGAACGACCGCTCGTGCTCAGCCGCGAAGAGCGTGAGCGCATCGCGTATCACGAAGGCGGCCACGCGATTCTCGGCCTCGTCATTCCCGGAGCGGATCCAGTCCATCGCGTGTCAATCGTCCCGCGCGGGGAGGCCCTGGGCGTGACCTACCAGCGGCCCGACAGCGATCGGTACAACTATCCCGAGGATTACCTTCGTGGAAAGATCATTGGTGCCCTCGGCGGGCGGGCGGCCGAGGAGCTCATCTTCGGCACGAAGACGACTGGCGCGCAGAGCGACATCGAGCAAGCGAGCGCGATCGCGCGGAATATGGTAACACGCTGGGGAATGAGCGACCGTCTCGGCATGGTGCAGCTCGCGCCACGCGAGAGCCCGTATCTGCAAAACCTCGACGGCGTCGGCGCACAACGCCCGTACAGCGAGGAGACGGCCAACGCCGTGGATGAGGAAGTGCATCGAATCATCGAGGAAAGCCACGCGAAAGCGCGGGGGCTGTTGACCCAGCATCGCGACTCGCTCGATGCGCTCGCGTCAGCCCTGCTCGCCCGCGAGTCGCTGGACGAGCAGCAGATCATCGAGGTGACCGGCCTACGGCCGGTGCCGTCGCTCGAGACCGGCAAGCTTGTCCAGCCGCGCGCCGAGGGCGATACCCACCTTCCGTCCCGTTAGGCGCGCCGCAATTCGTTGCGAGCCGTCGCGGGTTTCGACGTACAGAATTTTCTTAACGTGACATTGCGTGCGGCGGAGTGGATCCTTGAATGCGCACGTTTCCGTTGCGCATCGTGTGAACACATCGCTCGCAGCGGACGAGTTGCGCGCGCTCGATACGCATTGGCCTGGAGGATGAACCGCATGACGGTCCGAGGGCGATGCATTGGCGCGCTGGTGTTTTTGTCGGCCTGTTTAAAGCCGCCGACATCGCTGGGTCCAAGGCAACTCACCGTCTCTCACTCGACCGCCGACGCTGTGCGAATCGCCAGCGGGGTGCTGACACAAGCGGGCTTCGACATTTCCTCATCGGATGCGAAAACGGGGACAGTCATCGCCAAACGCACGCGGACGCCCGACCAGCAGCGACCCGATATCGCGTGCGGCTACGCGCAAGGCTCCATCGAGTCGACTCGCGCACAAGCGACCATGACCCTGACGGTCACGGCGCAAACCGTCGGCCGTGGCACGCATGTCGTGATGAGCGCCGTCGTGCGAACCGATCTCTCAGGACTACCCAATCCGCCGCAACCGCCGATCAATGAGACCGAGTGCGTGAGCTCAGGCGTGATTGAAGCACGCATTCTGGACGCGCTTCGATAGCGTGCGGCGTTCGTCATCGAGGTGTCAGGTTGATGGGCTACGTTGCGCTTCATGGTCGCGCGGCCGAGCCCGAGTTGATGGCGTATCGTCGATTTAAGGATGCCGATGGCCTGGAATGGGACGCTTACGACGTCCAGCCGCTGCCTGGCTTCGGTCCGCCCAGGGAGGGACGCGCGGAGGAAAGCGAGCCGATGCCTGTTTCTCGCACGTGGCTGGTCTTCGAGCGCGACGGCGAGAAGCGACGGCTCAGCCCCGTTCCCGCCAATTGGGAGGCCGCACCGACGGAGACGCTGCTGAGCTTTCTCGCGTCGGCGACGAAGGTGGAGACCAACCCGAGGGCCGAACGGCTAGCCCAGGTGCGTGCGCTGAGTCGCAAGCTGCATATGGAAGGGAGAGACTGGTTCATCTACGAGCTCGCCGCCACCGCGAATGAGGCCGCATCCCTCGTCTTCGAGACAGAGCTCATGGTGCGGCGCATCAGAACGTATCCCGCAAACTGGGCGGCGCTCGATGATGCGTCGCTTTATGCCCTTTCGTGGAAGCGGTGAGAGCGGGAATTCCCGATTGCGGTGTTCCGGCTGTGACGAGTGGCGAGTGGCGAGTAGAACACCGTAAACGCCATCTGTGATGCAACGTTCTCGACCGCCTCGATACGGTGGGGTATGAAGCTGGCGAAGGTGATTGTGCTGTTGAGCACCTCAGCGGTCATATCGTGTGCACCGTTGAGCACGTCGATCGCCCGACCCGACATCAAGATTTCCTTATGTCATTCATTCATCATCGCTGCAGCCGAATCGCGTTGGCCATCGCCTTAGCGGCCTTGGCGACGCGCGCTGGTGCGCAGACAACGCCGGTCGGTTTCTGGAATACGATCAGCGACGTCGATGGCCGGCCGACCGCGGTTGTCGAGATTCAAGAGATCAATGGCGCGTACGTTGGCACCGTGCGCGCGTTGCTCGTTCCCGCGGATCCCGCCGACAGTGTGTGCGGCAAGTGTAAGGGCGCGCAGAAGGGGCAGCGGATCATCGGCATGGAGATCATCCACAACATGCGGGCTGATGGCGACGAGTGGAGTGGTGGTGAGGTGCTCGATCCAGAGACCGGCAAGACGTATCGCGCACGAATGAAACTCACCGATGGTGGTCAGAAGCTCGTTCTCCGCGGCTACATCGGACTGCCTCTGTTCGGCCGGTCACAGACTTGGGTGCGACGATCGCAGCCGCCGAATTGAGCAGCGGCAGCCATCGCGCGCCGTCGCGGTGGCTTTTCGCCGTCGTCGCGATGCCGTACGGCAGCTTCAACGGCGTGGTCGCCATCGCGTTGCCCTACCTGCTGCGCCGGCACGGTACTTCAGTGGAGCGTATCGCGAGCATCGAAGCGATCGTACAAGCGCCAGCGATCTGGTACGTCCTGTGGGCGCCCGCGGTGGATCTTGCTCTTCGTCGTCGCACGTGGATCGTGTTGCTGAGTGTGGCAACAGCAGTGTGCACGGTGACCGCGCTCAGCCTAACGACTAGCACCCTTCGCGCAGCGACCGCGCTCTTCGTCGTCGCGTCAGTCTTCAATCAACCCGTCTCCAGTGCGCTCGGCGCACTGGTCGCCTCCGTCGTGCCCAATGCGGAGCGCGGCCGGACGGCGGGCTGGAGCCAAGCTGGCATCCTTGGCGGCGGGGTGCTCACCGGTGGACTCGTGGTGTGGCTCGGCGATCACACGTCGACGCTGGTCGCGGCGCTCGTCGCGGGTGCCCTCATCGGGCTGCCGGCGTTTGTGGCGTTGCTCGTGCACGAGCCCGCGCCCCACGTGACGGCGCGCCGCCAGCAGCTAAAGCGCATGTGGCGTCAGCTCGCGTCTACCGTTAGGCGTCGTGACGTCTGGCTGGGGTTTGTGTTCTTTCTCAGCCCTGTCAGCGCCGGCGCCTTGATGAATCTCTTCTCGGGGGTCGCGCCCGATTTTCATGCGTCAGCCGACCAGGTGATCGCCGTCGCGGCGATTGGCGGCGTGATGCTGACGCTGGGCGCCCTGATTGCCGGCGCTCTCCTCGATCGAGTGTCGCGTTGGCGCATGTATCCTGTGATTGGCCTCCTCACCGGAGCGAGTCTGGCAGTGATCGCTGCGGCGCCCTTGCGAGCGCCGACGTACCTGATCGGCGCCGCCATCTACGCGTTGTGCACCGGCGCGGGCTACGCGGCGTTCATGGCGCTGGCGCTCGAGCTACTGGGATCCGATCACGCAGCCAGCGGAACGCTGTTCGCGCTGTTCATGGCGGCGTCGAACGTCCCGATTGTCTACATGCTCCGGCTCGACGGCCTCGGTCACCGATATTTCGGCGTCCGCGGGATGCTCCTGACCGATGGGGCCGCGAATGCCGTCTTCGGCGCCCTCTTACTCGTGCTCCTCGCGCGTGTGAGCACAGTGATCCGCGTTAGGCATCCGCGGCTCGAGCCTCCAGTGCTCACACAAGACCTTCCGCCTGTAACCAGGTGAGGGTCGAGGCGAGTGTCTCCCCGGCGTTGCGAAAGCGGACGCCGAGCTCGCGGCCTGCCTTCGTGTTGTCGACGAACCAGTACCGGGTCGCATACGATACCACGGATGTATTGAACGGCACCGGTATACGGAGCCGCTCGGCGACTCGCGCCGCCGTGCGCGCGAGCGGGTTCGGGACATTCACGATCGGCGCCCGTCGTCCGAGCAGCCCGAGCACGCGCTCCGCGAGCTGCCGAATCGTTAGGTTCTCGGCGCTCAAGATATAGCGCTCGCCGGGTCGGCCGCACTCCATCGCCGCGATGATGCCTCTGGCGACGTCGGCGACATGCACGATGCCGGTGCCGCCGCGACACACGAGCACCGGCCAGGATTTCGCAAAGTCGATGAGGTTGGTCGCTGTTCCCAAGGCGGTGTCGTTTGGCCCATAGACTTCCGATGGGTTCACGATCACGACCGGGACATCCTCCCGACATGCTTCCCAGGCGAGGACCTCCGCGCGATGCTTGGCGTAGGCGTAGAGAAGAGCTCCGCTTCGTAGGTTGAAGGTGGCACGCTCGTCGAAGACCTGTGGCACGTCCGAGGCGCCCACGGCGGCGGTGCTGGAGACCAGCACGACACGATGTCCGGAAAGCTGCCGCGCAATCGCGAACACGTTGCGCGCTCCGCCTTCGATGACACGCCGGAGCTCGTTAGGGTCGTCCCTGCTCCACCCCCCGGGCGCGGCAAGATGAATCGTGCATTCGCACGTACTCATCGCCGCGCGAAACGATTCGACGTCACACACGTCGCCGGCCACCTGCTCGATAGGGAGACCAGCGAGGCGATCGCGCTGGCTCGTTGGCCGGAGCAGGCAGACGACGTCGTGACCCGAGGCAATCAGCTCGCCGACGACAACGGATCCAATGAAGCCGTTCCCGCCAGTGACAAAGACTCGCATGCCGAAATCAGGACTCCATCAGGCACGCGAGCGCATCGGTCACGCAGTCGATCTGCTCGCGCGTGTGATTGGCGTTCATGATGAAGCGCAACCGACTCTGCCCCGGCCCGATGGCGGGGAAGACGATCGCGTCGACATGGAACCCCACGGTGCGGAGCCCGGTGCCGATCTGTACGCACCGCGCCTCGTCACCGACATGGACGGGAACGATCGGCGTCGCCGTCGCCTGCGGAGTGATGCCTCGCATTAACAAACGTGAAACAAAGTGGCGTTGATTGTCCCACAGGCGTTGGCGGCGCTCGGGCTCGTCCACGACGATGTCGATCGCCTCGAGCACCGCGGCCGCTTGGTCGGGTGGAAGCGTCGACGTGAAGCCGAACGCCGAGCAACCGATGCGGAGAATCTCCGACACGTACCGCTCGGTAGCGACGAAACCGCCGATGCACCCATAGGCCTTACTGAGCGTGCCCATGTGAATGATGCGCTTGCTGTCGATGCCGAAGTGATCTGTCGTTCCGCCGCCGTTTGGGCCCAGCACGCCGGTGCCATGAGCATCGTCGATGTAGAGGACGGCATCGTGTTGCTCGGCCAGCGCGAGCATGTCGGGGATAGGCGCGATGTCCCCGTGTTGGCTGAAGACCCCGTCCGTCACGATGATCTTGATGTGTGCATCGGACCGGCGAAGCTTCTGCTCGAGATCGTCCATCCGCAGGTGCTTGAACGCGAACGCAGGCGCGCCCGATACCCGAATGCCCTCACGGATGCTGAGATGATTGAACTCGTCGGTGAAGAACGCATGCTTCCAACGCCGGCTCGGCGAGTAGCCGAATGCGCGCGCGAGGTTCGACGCCCTCACCAGCGTTGGTAGCACGCCGAGGTTCGTGAGGTAGCCGGTGGCGAAGAGCAGCGCCGACTGCTTGCGCTTGATGCCGGCGAGACGCGCCTCGAGACGCTCGTATAGCTCGAGATTCCCCCCAAGGAGTCGCGACTCGCAGTTGCCGACGCCATAGCGCTCGAGCGCCTCGCACGCCCGCGCCTTGAGGCGCCGGCTG
>JANWKK010000165.1 GCA_025451425.1 Gemmatimonadaceae bacterium | reverse complement strand
CTCCGGCGGCGACGTCCGTCAACACGAGCGCGGCCGATAGCGCGTGCTCGAAGCGCGTGAACGCCCCGGCGAGCTGCGTCATCGAACGCCCAGCATCGATCAGGCAAAAGACCGTTTGAGACTGCTCGACCGTGTACTCGCGCGTGATCGTCTTTGCGCGGCGCGCGGTTGCCTTCCAGTCGATATGTCGCGGATCGTCGCCGACGACGTATTCGCGAAGACTCGCGAAGCTCCGCCCCTCGCCCTGCCGCCGAACGGCCCGGACGCCGACGTCGTAGAGCCGGTGCTGGATCGCGAGAAGGCGGAACCGCCGGACGCTCGACACGGAGGGCGTAACCAATATCGAGTCGTCGGGTAGCCAGCGCAGCCTTCGCGCCATGAGACCGAGCCGGGTGCGGACGCGAAGCGCGATCGGGCCTAACGGGAACCGACCACGCACGGCACCGGAGACCGGCACCGTCAGTTGAGTCGAGCCTCGCGCTGGCACGTCGAGCTCGTGCGTTACCGCGCCGCCGGTGACTGCCACGGGGAGGTCGTCTTCGAGCCGAGCGCGCAGCGGCATTCCCCAGCGCGATCGCACGACGTATTCACCCTCGAGATGATCGCCAATGCCAACGCTCGCAGGCAGCGTTCGTTCGACGCCGACGTCGTTCGCCGCGGGGAGCGCGATTGCGTCGGCGACGACCGCGAGAAGCACCAGCGACGACATGGCGATGATTGCTATCCGCCCTGCGGTTCCTGGAATCAGCCAGAGCGGTGCGAGCACCGAGATCACCAACGCGAGCCGAGGCTCGGGCGTGAGTTGTATCAGCGGTCGCCGCACCGTCGATCGCTCACTGTGGCGCTGGAACGCGCGAGACCAGAACGGCGAGGACGTCGTCAGGCGTACGTCCTTCAACCTCGAGCTCTGGTGCGAGCGTGATCCGATGACGGAGTACGCTTGCCACTCGGCCCTTCACGTCGTCGGGAACGACGTAGTCGCGCCCCTCGAGCACGGCCCCGGCCCGAGCAGCGCGCATCAGCGCAACGGACGCGCGTGGCGACGCACCTAACGAGACAGATGTCTCGCCGCGGGTCGCGCGCGTGATCGATGCGATGTATTGACGAACCTCAGGCGCCACTTTCACGGTATCGACCAACGCGCGAAGCTGTATCGCCGCACCTTCACCGACCACCGCGGGGACAATGGCGTCGCCAGTGCGTTCCGGATCGAATCCCGCCTCGTGGTGCGCAAGCATCTCCAACTCAGCCTCGGCGGATGGGTATCCCATGACCGTCTTGAGCAGGAACCGGTCGAGCTGTGCTTCGGGAAGCGGATACGTTCCCTCGTGCTCGACCGGATTCTGCGTTGCAAAGACTGTAAACAGCGAGTCGAGCGGTCGCGTGCGACCGTCGACGGTGACCTGGCGCTCAGCCATCGCCTCGAGCAGCGCGGCCTGGGTCTTTGCTGGTGCCCGGTTGATCTCGTCGGCCAGCAATACGTCGGTGAACACCGGGCCCGGCTGGAACTCGAAGCCCTTCGCTGGATCGCGTAGCATGCTGACGCCGGTGACGTCGGATGGCATGAGATCGGGCGTGAACTGAATGCGGGCGAACTTGAGGCCGAGCGCGGCGGAAAGCGTGCGCACGAGCAGCGTCTTCGCTGTGCCCGGCACGCCTTCGATGAGCAGGTGACCGCGTGCAAGGAAGGCGACGAGGGCGTCCTCGATTGCGGCATCCTGCCCAACGACACGCGAGGCAACCGCTTCGCGGACACGAGCGAGCAGCGCCCCGCCTTGCTCGAGTGCAGGCGCCGGTGCTGGGGCCGGCGACGCTCCTTCGGATGTAACCGTCATCTCCGCTGAGTGAGAAGTGATTCTTCGGCGCGCTTGAGCGCATCGCCGACCGCCTCGAACTCCCGCTTACCGATCGGGCCCGAGAGCGCGCGACGGATGAGTGCCACGTCGTCGACGAGCGCCGGCACTTTCGCTGCCTCTTCAAGGAACAGTGCATCGCTTTCGGTGGCCGTGAGCCGCATGTTGCGGCGAACGCCACGATCGACGCGCCGTCTCACGCCGCGTAGCAATCGCGACGTCGCCGTGCGTGTGCCGCCAACGCGGCCGTATGCTCGCGCCAGCGCCGTGACATGCTCGAGCGGCGAACGGCGCTCGATGCGCTCGACGTCGTGCGCAGGCAGCGCTCGCGGACCCAGTGCGAGAAGCAGTACAAGTCCGCCGAGCATTGCCTGGAGCAGCACGTGCCCTGACGCAGCGCGTGAGAGGTACACGAAGATCGCGCGCATCGTACCCGGATGCGTGCCATATCCCTGATGGTACTCATCGAAGAGCAGCCGGTCGCGGTGCACTTCGCCCGCGGCGAGGTATTCGAGCATCCGGACGGCGACGACATCGATTCCCCATCGACACACCCGCAATACGTCGTTGCGTAACAGGTCGGGATCGGAGACCACGACTACTCGGCCGCGTCCTTCCGGAAATCCCGCGGCCGCGAGCGAAGCGCGTCGCGCCGTCGAGTCGCCGCTTCGCCCCTCCAGCGTCGAACGAGCGAAGACGACGGTCGCCGCTGGGCGCGCACCAGTCCACTCGAAGCGATAGAGCCGGACCGTTTGATCGGGCCACATCGCGAGCCCGCCCCCGTTAGGCTGCGCGTTGGCGCAGTCCACGCTCGTCTCGGTGTCATCGTCGTCGCTCTTGCTACTGTCGCGCCGCTCCGCGCCATAGTGCCGCGCTTGCAGTGTATCGCTCGCGCCTGCCGCGCGTGGCGCTTCGGCGCTTCCCGCCGCGGCGGGCTCGTAGACGCCGCCAAACACGCCTCGTTTGACGCGCAACGAATCGTCGAGTGGCGAGCCGCTGTTCATGACGTAAATGAGTCCCGCGCCGGCACGCACCTGCTCGAGCAGATTGTGCGTCTCCACGGCGCCCAGTGGCTCGACGGGAGCGAGCACGGCGACGACAGTGCGCCGATCGGCGTCGATCATTCCCCCGCCGGTCCAGCGTGCAACGCTCCACCCAAAGCGTGACGCTACCTCGTAAATCAACCGGGCGCCTTGCGGGCTCGTAGAGTACGTCGTGAGCCGCGCGTCACCCGTGCGGCCGCCGACCATCTCCGGCGTGAGCACGGCGGAGACGGCAATCAACGTCAACACCGCCGCGAGCGCGATCCACCGGCGCTTGCGCCGCCGCCTCAGTGCTGCGTCGTCGTATTGGTTGCCGTTAGGCGCGACGGGGAGTGTCATGCGGCGCGCTCAGTGTCGCGCGCGGCGCCAACGGTACGCGCGTCGTCGAGGAGCGCTGCGTATTCCGCCGCGTCGCACGTTCCGGTCCCGTAGATGATGCGGTCATAACGCCGTCCGAAACGGCGGAAGGGTGCATGAGCTCCCGCGCCGCGCCGACGAAGCTCGAGAGCGTAGTCCCCACTCGTCTTCGAGGCGTGCAGTCGGATCTGCCCCCGCGTCGCAAGCATGCCGAGCGTGGCCAGATAAAGCGCGTGTGCCGCTTGAGTGAACTGTCCAGCCGCCGCCAGATCTTCGGCCGATCGCCAGGGATCTCCCGCGGTCGTCACACGCCGGCCACCGAACACTGCACTTTCTGCTGGCGTGGTTCTCAATCGCGCCGCATAGAGGACGCGCGCGACGACGAGCACGACAACAACCGCGGCGGCAATTGTTGCGACAACACGGCCGTGCGGGACGCCGCCGAGCGTCTGAAACAGCCGCAGCACCAGATCGCCGATCCACTGCGTGATTCGATCGAACAACGATTGCGCGACTTGGCGATGATACGCCGACTGCTTCACGATCGAAGCAACCGTGTCGTGAATCGCTACGCGTGGCCAGACGGTGACGGCTTGGCCCCCAGGTACGTGTTGAACCGTCATCGAACCGACCTTCTCCGTCGCGGTCTCAGGTGAGCCCAGTGACCGGTGGGGCGCCCAGCGAGCCGGCCATGACCTCGATGTCGAACCCCTCGGCGCGGATTCGCGCGTCGTAATACAGGATCATCTGGGTGATCCCGATGAGGGGGTACGCGACGACCGTGTAGAGTGTTTGCGCAACTACGGTGACTGCGACATTCCCCGCGAACAGGGCGATGACGCCGATCGCCAACGAGAATAACCAGATGATCAGGAAGATTAGAAACAACGTGAGCAGGATGTGCCCCTTTCGGTCCTTCGAGAGCAGAGACGATCGCGTAAATGCTTCGACGATGCTGCGATTTTCGAGAACGATCAACGGAAAGATCGCGAAATAGCGCGCGACTGAATAAAACAGCCACACGAAGGCAATCACGATGCCCAGAAAGATCAGGAGGCCGCTGTTCACCACCCCGCCGAGGATGACCGGAAGGAATCCAACGCCGAGAATGAGCAAGAACAAAGTGCTGGCACCGATGAGTCGTGGCACGAGCTTGAGCACGGACTGGATGACCGCGGTGAGTCCGGCTGGGTGCTCCAGGTACACGTCCGACGAGAACCGGCTCAGAACCCCGGACATGAGCGTGTATGCAAGACCGGTCACGATGACGACGACGATTTGGCCGGTCGTGGAAGCGCTCGCGATCTGCATGGCTCCGAACGACGTCGTGCGAAAGAAGATCAGCTGAACCACGATCAGCGGCGCATACGGAATGGCCGCCATGAGCACGTACTCGAGCGCATCACGCTTGTACAATTGGAACGCGGCGTCGACGATCTCGGTGACTGACCGCGCGCGAAGTCGAAGGTCGGACATTGGCGGCGAGGCGGAGGGTGCAGCGTGCGCGAACGCGGGGTGGTCTGAAAATGACGCGGACCACCCTTGACGGCTAGACGTCCGCCAAACTTCCTATTCGACTGTGACGGACTTCGCGAGGTTACGCGGCTGATCGACGTTGAGCCCGCGTTTCACAGCTACGTAATACGCAAGCAGCTGTAGCGGGATCACGGAGAGGATGGGATAGAGCATATCCTCGGTCTGCGGAATCCGGATCTCGTAGTCGATCAAATTCTCCAGTACGTCTTCCTGCTGGCTCGTGATGGCGATGACCTTGCCACCACGCGCTTTTACCTCCTGGATGTTCGAAACGATCTTGTCGAACACCGAATCGTGAGGCGCCACGAACACAACCGGCATGTTTTCGTCGATCAAGGCGATCGGTCCGTGCTTCATCTCGGCCGCGGGGTAGCCCTCGGCGTGGATATAGCTGATCTCCTTCAGCTTCAACGCGCCCTCGAGCGCGACAGGGAAATTGTACCCCCGGCCGAGGTAGAGGAAATTCGTTGCGTTCTTGAACTGCTCGGCGAGCGCCTCGATCTCGCTCGCGCGATCCAGAATCGACTGAATCTGCTCCGGCAGCCGCAGCATCGCTTGAGCGATCTGGCGCCCCTTCACGACCGACATCTCGCGTAGACGCCCGAGCTTTAGAGTCAGCAACGCGAGTGCGATGACCTGACTCGTAAAAGCCTTCGTGGAGGCGACGCCGATCTCCGGTCCCGCGTGGAGATAAATGCCGCCGTCGTCTTCGCGCGCCATCGTCGAGCCGACAACGTTCACGAGTCCGAGAGTTCGCGCGCCGCGTCGTTTGGCCTCGCGCATCGCAGCAAGTGTGTCAGCGGTCTCGCCTGACTGTGAGATGACGATACACAGGGTGTTCTTGGTGACGAGCGGATTTCGATAACGGAATTCCGATGCGTATTCGACTTCAACTGGGATGCGCGCGTGCTCCTCGATGTACAGCTCCCCGATCAGCCCCGAGTGCCAGCTGGTCCCGCATGCCGTGATGATGATGCGGTCGAGATCGAGCATTTGCTGACGGGTGAGATTCAGTCCGCCCAGCTTCGAGAAGCCTTCGTCGACGACGAGACGTCCACGCATCGTGTTCTGGATCGTCGTCGGCTGCTCGAAGATCTCCTTGAGCATGAAGTGATCGAAGCCGCCCTTTTCGATCTGATCCAGATCCCAGTCGATGCGGCTGACACCTTTGCGCACGCGCCGCGCGTTCAGGTCCAACACCTCGTAGCCGTCGCGAGTGAGGACGCCCATCTCTCCATCATCGAGATACACGACCTGACGTGTATGCTGCAGAATGGCGGCGACGTCGCTCGCGACGTAGAACTCGCCCTCGCCGAGGCCGAGCAGCAGCGGGCTGCCCTTCCGCGCGGCGACGATCTTGTCCGGATCCCGGCTGGAGATCACGGCAATGCCATAGGTCCCCTCGACAAGATGTAACGCGTCAATTACCGCGTCCTCGAGTGGATCATCATCCATCGCCGCCTCGATCAGGTGTGCCAGCACTTCCGTATCCGTCTCCGATTGGAAGATGTGGCCCTGCTGGATGAGCATCTGCCGGAGTGCACCGTAGTTCTCGATGATCCCGTTGTGGACGACGGCAATCGTGTTCGTGCAGTCGTGATGCGGATGGGCGTTGCATTCGTTAGGCGCCCCGTGCGTCGCCCAGCGCGTATGGGCAATACCTATCGAGCCGTGCACCGGCGTTTCACGAACAACGGCCTCGAGCATCGAGATCTTGCCTTTCGCCTTTCGCATCTCGAGGCCCGCGCCATTCATCGTCGCGATGCCCGCGGAGTCATAGCCGCGATACTCGAGTCGCTTGAGGCCCTCGATCAAAAGTGGTGTCGCGGGTTTCGGTCCGATGTAGCCGACGATTCCACACATGGAACAGAACTCCTCGTTAGGACGACGACCTGTTTGGGGGCTAGGGGCTGGGGGTTAGAGGCGCGGGCCCAAAGCGATGCACGCAGCTTCGCCTTAGCCCCTACGCCCCTATACCCTAGCTCTTTTATGCTCCCTAGCCCCTCATCTGAGCCTCTCCAACGGCTCCCTTGCCCTTCGCACCAGTTCCCTCGCTTCGCGCTCGGTGGGTGCTTCCGCAATTACCCGCACGATCGGCTCCGTTCCAGACGGGCGGACGTGTAGCCACCGATCCGACCACGCCAGCCTCAATCCATCCTGCGTGTCGACACTCGCATCTGAAAACGCCTGGCGCAGCGTTGCGTACACCGAGTCGAGACTCGCCGCGGGTCGCTCGAGCTTCTCTTTGACGATCACGTACCGCGGCAAATCCGCCACTATTGACGATAGCGGCCTGCCCTCTTCGTGCATGAGTTGCAGCGTCAATGCAGCACCGATTGGTGCGTCACGCCCCAGGTGCACCTCGCGCAAAATGACCCCTCCATTCCCTTCTCCACCGATCGGCGCAGCCTCGTCGCGCATTCGAATCGCGACGTTTACTTCGCCCACAGGAGCTCGCACCACATCGGCCCCAGCCGTGCGCGCTGCGTCGTCTACCACTCGACTGGTCGAGAGGTTGGTGACCACCTTTCCCCGCCGGTGCCGCAACACGAGACGCGCGGCAAGCGCGAGCGTGTAGTCCTCGCCAATCGCCTGTCCCTTGTCCGAAACGAGCGCCAACCGATCCACGTCCGGATCCACCGCAAACCCCACCGCGGCACCGCCTTCGAGCACGAGCCGTTCCAGCTCGCCGAGGTTTTCGGCGACGGGCTCCGGAGGCCGCGGAAAGCGGCCGTCAGGCTCCATGTTGATTGCGGTCACCTCGCAACCGAGCCTCTCGAGGAGCGCGGGCATAATGACCTTCCCTGCCCCGCGAACGCAGTCGAGCGCAACCTTGAACCTCCGCGCGCGAATCCCCTTTACGTCGAGGTACGGGATCGAAAGGACACGTTCGAGGTGTCGCTCGACTGCACGGTTGTCGAGCGTTACCCCGCCGAGATGATCCCATGTCGCCCGTGGAATCCCGCGGTCGACCAGAGCCCGCATCTCGGCGCCTTCATGCGCCTCGAGGAAGAGACCGGACGATCCAATGAACTTGAGCGCGTTCCACTCGATGGGGTTGTGACTCGCTGAGATCATCAGGCCGCCGGACGCGTGATGATCTTCGACTGCGAGCTGGCAGGTGGGCGTCGTAGTGAGGCCGATGTCGATCACGGTGCAGCCCACCGACTGCAGCGCGGCAATTGCGGCGCGATGAAACATCGGTCCTGAAACGCGGCTGTCGCGCCCGACGACGATTCGGCCGTCTGCCTTGGGACGTTGCACCGACCACGCGCCAAAACCTGCCGCAAAGCGTGCGATGACCTCGGGAGTCAGCGCCTCGCCGACGCGCCCCCGAATTCCAGACACGCTCACCATCAAGCCACTGGTATCAGACATGGGTAGTGCTTGTCCCTAAACGACGGAGCGCGCGGAACACGCGCGACTTCAAATGAGACTTCTTGCGAGCGCCAGCGAGCATGGACTCTTCTGTCGCGCGGCGGCGCTGTCGCCACGCGACAGGAAAGTAACGCGGAGCCCGCATCACGCGTCGATTGCCAGAGTCGCCACGCCTCCTTTTCACCGGACGATGACCTCACCCCAGCCCTCCATCACAGCCTCATCGCTTCGCGCTGCGACCGGAGTGCCGTTTCGGATCAAGATGGCTGGGATCAGCGCGGCAGCGGTCATCGTAACGCTCGCTGTCGTTCTCGTTCCCGTCTACGTGCTGAGCAAGGAGCTGCTCACCCAGGTTCTCGGCGAACAGGTGACCGCAGTCACACGGAGCACGAGCGTCGCGCTCTCCGGTGATTCGCTTGACAAAATCGCGATGCGCGGCGGACAGAACACTAATGCGTATCGCCTCACGCGAACGATGCTGCAGCGCATGTGGCTCGCGAATGGAGGCAGCGTCACCGACCTCATGAACGGCGTCGCGGTCGTGCGCGTCGACTCCGCGGGACGCTTCCGGCATCTCGTGCACTCGACGTGGCAACCGGGCCAGGCGCAGTTCATCGCCGCCTGGCAGCCGCCGTGGGGACTGATCGACAGCTTGCACGCCGGTCGCGGTGGCGTGACGGAGATCTACGACGCGAATGGCACCAAAGTGCTCACGGCTGCAGCTCCAGTTCTTCGCGCCGACGGCAGCTTGGCCGGCTTTGTCGTGACAACGCTCGGCGCGTCGGCACTGTTCTACAACGTTTCACGTCAGTTGCAGAGTTACATCGCGTTCCCACTGGTTGCCTTCGCGATCGCCGTGATCTTTGCGTACTGGGGCGCGGCGCGCCTAACGGGCGGCATCGTCGCGATTGCCGAACACGCCGACGCCGTCGCATCTGGGACGCTTCGGCATGACCTGGAGTTCTCGTCAGGCGATGAAGTCGGCGCGCTCGCGGATTCCGTCCGTCGCATGAGTACGAGCCTGCGCGCGCTTCCGCTCGAGATCGAGACAGGAGCGTCCGAAGTTGCGGCGACCGCCGAGCAACTTGCGGCCGGCGCTCAACAGATGACCGCGTCGACCGACCAGGTTGCGGGCGCCGCGCACTCGATCGCCCAATCCGCAACGGTGCAGACGAAGGGAATCAACACCGCGGTCGATGCGTCGACCCGCGTGGCCGATCGTGCGTTCGCCGTCGCCGGCCACGCGCGAAGCGCGCAGTCCGCCGCGGACGTCGTCGCCCGCTCGGCTGATCGCGGAGTCGCCGCCGCCGGCCAGGCGCTCGAGAGCATGAGCGCGATCGCCCGCGTGACCAAGGATGCCGTACCCGCCGTGAACGAGCTCGGTGAGAAGTCGCAGCGCATCGGTAAGATCACCGACGCCATCGGCGCGATTGCCCGGCAGACCAATCTCCTCGCGCTCAACGCCGCGATCGAGGCATCGCGTGCCGGCGAGCACGGAAAGGGCTTTGCCGTCGTCGCCGACGAAGTACGAAAGCTCGCGGGCGAGAGTGCACGGGCGCTCGATACGATTCGCAAACTCGCAACCGAGATCAGGAACGCCGCGATTCGCACCGAGGAACATATCGGTCAGGTGAGCGATCGAGTCGCCGAGGGCGAGTCAGTCATTCGCGCGTCGTCGGTAGCGCTGGGTCAGATCTCGCGCGAGATCGAGGCGAGCCGCAGCGCCGTCGATTTGATTGTCGCATCTGCTGACGCGCAGCGCGAGGAGGCAGCGGCGCTCGCAAAGGAGATCGAGAGTATCGCGGTCGTCGCTGAACAGAACGCCGCCACCTCACAGGAAGTGAGCGCGGTGGTTCAGCAGCAGACCGCCTCGATGACGGCCGTGGCATCGTCGAGCCAACACCTCGCGGCGATCGCCGAGCGTCTCAAGAGCTCGATGACGCAGTTTAGCCTCTGAGCAGGGTTGGTCGTGTCGCGTTACGCGTTCCGAGTGAGCGTAGCGCTGTTCATCGCGCTCTCAGTCGGCTGCTCCGATTTCGCCGATCGAATCGCTGGTCGCCGCGCGTCGCCATTCACGTTGTTCGGTCGAGACGACATGCGCGCGGGTCTCCGCTTCGACGTGCTTCGAGAGACGGCGCAGAAGGAGTCGGTAAAGCAGTATGAATGCGTCGATCTTTGGGCGAAAGCGCAACGCTGCTCCGTGCCTATCGAGTCGGGAATGCTCTCGGCGGTCGTCGACAGCACGGGACACATCATTCGTCTGCTCGCGCTCACCGATCCGATTCTCCGCAATGGCCTGAACGTTCACGGTCAGCTGATCTTTCGCGACGTCGTCCGCGATACGCGCGTTGCCTGGGACTCCGTTGGCGTCGCCCGGATCGACGACAGCGATCCGATGTCGCCACAGTTCCGCTGGCGTGATCGGAGCTCGCGTTGGGGAAGCTCGCTTTGGTACGCACGCGCGCATCGTGCCGACGTGCCGCGCTCATCAGGCGCGGCCATCGCCACAGAGCTGGCAATGACGCTCCCTGAGAGCCTCGGCGTAACGGACCTTCCCGCATACAGCTTGTTCGTCCAGCGAAGACCCAACCCGCCCCCAGAGACAGTCGCCGTGCGCGCTCATGGCGACACGACGCCACGCAAGCCGCCGATCCCCGACGAGATCCTAACGATGCTGCGATCTGATCTCCGTGCCGTAACGATCGCCGAAGAGGAGGCCGTTCACCAGACCGGTCGCTACGTCACGCGCCTCGACAGTCTGCACATCGCGCGGACCGCTGGCGTCGCGCTCAAAATGTTACGACCAACGGCAGATGGCTGGAGCGCAGTCGCCAGTCACTCAGGTCTCCCTGGAGTCTCGTGCGTCGTCTTCGCCGGAAATGTCTCGTCGCCACCGGCAACACAGAAGCAACAGCGTCGCCCCCTGGCCGGCGAAATCGTCTGCGACAGACCGTAACGGTCAGAGCAATCCGATTTTTGCTCCGCCCGTGACCGCCGCGAATTGTCCAGTATTTCGCGGCATCAAATACAGGTCGCCACACCGCACGGCGTCTTCGACCGCGGCCACGACGCGCTCGTCGAATTGCGAGCCTACGTTCTGTCGCAGCTCCACCAGCGCTTCCTCGAGCGACAGCTCGCTGCCGCGATAGGGACGGCCGCTCGTCATCGCGTCGATCGCGTCGGCCACGGCGACAATTCGGGCCTCGAGTGGTATCGCGTGGCCGGAAAGGCCGTCGGGAATGCCCTGTCCGTCGATCCGCTCGTGGTGCGAGCGCACGATGTTGAGCGCGATTGGCGCGTCGCCTAACAATGGCGCGAGAATTCTCCACCCGACGAGCGGGTGAATCATGATGTGCTCGTACTCTTCGTCGGTGAGTTTCTCGGTCTTGTTCAACACCGCTTCACGCACGCCGATCTTGCCGATGTCGTGCACGTGACCGCCAAGCTCGATCTGTCGCACGGCATCGTCGTCGAGGTGGAGCGCGCGGGCCAGGATCGATGAGTATTGACTGACACGCACCGAGTGACCGCGTGTATACGGATCCTTGAGCTCGAGCGCTTCTGCCAGTGCTTGTACGCCGGCGAAGAACATCTGCTCGAGGCGGCTCGCCTGTGCGGCAACTCGGTCCTTCAGCCGCTCTTGGTAATCGCGATTCTCCAGGATCAGGCGACGCCGATCCATCGCCTGTGCGACGCGGGCCCGTACCTCCTCGAGATGAAACGGCTTCGTGAGATAGTCCATCGCGCCCGTGGAGAGACAATTCACCGCCGCCTGAACATCAGGTACGGCCGTGATCATCACGACGGCGATGTCCGGATGGAAAGCCCGCACGTGACGAAGCAGCTCCATGCCGTCCATCCCGGGCATGCGCAGATCCGTGAGTACGAGCGAAACCGGATATCGTCGCAACTGCTCGAGCGCTTCGTAACCGTCCGCCGCTTCGATACACCTGAAGCCGTCTCTGCGCATCACGTGCGTCAAAACCTGACGCAGTCTCGGCTCGTCATCGACGATGAGACAATAGAGCGCATTCATGACGGCCGCGGCGGCGCTCATGGCTCGTCGTCAGCCGTCGTCGGGACTATCTTCAAAGCGACATTCAGCAAACGAGCTTGCCCATGACTCGCGTCTTCGACGAGGACCTTTCCGCTGGTTTCGGCACCCGTGCCATTCACGCCGGCCAGCGCCCGGAGCCTCTCGCGGGTGCCATCATGACGCCCGTGTATCTCACGTCGACGTACGTGCAGGACGCGCTGGGCGAGCATAAAGGCTATGAGTACGCCCGAGGGAAGAACCCGACGCGGGAGGCCTTCGAGCGGAACGTTGCCGCTCTCGAGGGGGGCCGGCACGGCTTCGCTTTCGCCAGCGGCATGGGATGCCTCGATTCGATCATGAAGCTGTTCCGTTCCGGCGACCACATCATTTGCGCCGAGAACGTATATGGCGGGACGTTCAGACTTTTTGATCGCGTACTTCAGCACTTTGGACTCGCCTTCAGCTACGTGGATACCCGCGATGCGCAGCGCGTCGCCGATGCTGTGCGACCGAACACTCGAGCGATCCTTGTGGAGACCCCAACGAATCCGCTGATGCGCAT